>CP082942.1:2512473-2826532 GCA_019933195.1 Clostridium sporogenes | reverse complement strand
CAATGGCCCTAACAGTTTCTTCTCTAGTCATAGCAGGTTCTTTAGCCATATTTCTAGTTCCATATGCAATTTTTTTATTAATTATTTTAGGGTTATTAAAATCCGCTTTTACCCCAATATCTACTACACATACTTCTGAACTTGCAAAGTTAGATAAAACCCCTATACCTGTAAAACCTTTTGTATAATTGTCAGTTATCAAAGCAGTTAGTTCTAAGGGACATGCACTTACCCCTTCTTCCCATATTCCATTATCTGAACACATTACAACTGTTGTTTTTTTATCAATTTTATTTTTTACTTTACCTGTTATGCCTGCCATCTTTACTGCTATTTCTTCTAATTGACCCAAGCTACCTATAGGTTTGCTTAATTTATCCATCCTTTCCCAAGCACTTTTCATAGCCTGTTTATATGATGGATGTATATTCTTTAATGTTTCATTTAATAAATTCATTTAAGCAACTCCCCTTTAAATATACCTTTAAATACTCTATTTATAAACACAATCCCTAAAATCACAAATATAATATGATTAAATTTTTAATTGTTATTATAAATAATTTAGAATAATTACATAAACATTATATTACTTAGGGATATACCTTTCAAGAGAAGTTGCAAATATTCAAGCAGTTTTACTGTTTATTGTTCGTATTTTCCTTTAATAGTTCTCCTATTTGTTCATGAGTAAATATATATGCTTTATTACAAAAATGACATTTTAATTCTTCCTCTTTGCCCTCATCATATATTTCTTTTAAGTCTTTTTCTCCTACACTTACAAGAGCTCTTTCTACTTTTTGTCGAGAACAATCACATCTATATTTGGGCTCTATACTTTCTAATATATTTAAATCCATATCTTCAAATATATACTCTAATATCTCTTCTATTGTCATTCCCTTTGAAATCATTTCTGTAATAGAAGGTACCTCTTCTAATCTATAACTTATTAAATCTGCTAGCATTTCATCCGCATCAGGCATCATTTGTATTATAAATCCGCCAGCTGATTTTATGGATAAATCTTTGTCTACTAATACACCTAATCCTACTGCTGAAGGTGTTTGTTCTGATACTGTATAATAGTAAGCTAAGTCTTCTGCTATCTCTCCAGTATATATAGGCACCTGACCTATATAAGGTTCTTTTAATCCCATATCTCTTATAACTAACAAGTTACCATTTTTACCAATAATCCCACTTACGTCTAATTTACCTTTACTGTTTGGTTCTATATCTGCTGTTGGATTACCTATATACCCTTTAACATGCCCATCTGCATAAGCTGTAACTACAACACCTTTAGCAATGCCACCGCCATGAATTTGTAATGTTAAAGTTTCCTTATCTGATTTTAATGTAGTTCCCATTAAAGCACCAGCCGTAAGCATTCTTCCTAAAGCAGCAGCTGCTGTTGGGGCACAATTATGTAATTTTACGCCTTCATTAACTAGTTCTGTTGTTATGGCTCCTATTATCCTTACCTGTCCATCTTTAGCAATAGCTCTTATTAATTTATCTTTCATGCAAAATCACCTAACCTTCATAAATCTTGTTTTAAAACTATTTAGTCAATATATAAACTATTCTTTCTGTCTTATCATTAATTTCTTTATTTTCATAGTTATCTAATATTCTCAATGTTTTAAATCCATTATTTGCTATAATCTTTTCTATTTCTTCTTCTTTATATGCCCTTTCTCTATGTTCCTCATCAAATCTTATATAATTATTTTCATCTTCTCTTATAAAAAATGTAATATCCATATTAGTAATATTATCTTTTATAGAATTTCTCCATATATATGTAATTTCTTCATCATCATAACTAAAAAGATTATTTCCTAAAATACTATTTAATTTATAATAAGAATTAATATCAAATATAAATAGTCCATCTTCTTTTAAATGATTGTATACATTTTTAAACATATTATCTAATTCTTTTTTTTCTAAAATGTAGTTCATACCATCTAAACAGCATGTTATTAAATTAAATGTTTTGTTTAACTTTAAGTTACATATATCTTGGCATACCAACTTGCTTTTTATATTATTTTCTCTAAATTTATTTTCAGCTTCTGTTAACATATCATAAGAAAGATCTACAGCCCATATGTTTTTAAAATATGATGCTATTTCAGTTGTCAAATTTCCAGTGCCACAAGCCAAATCTAAATAGTCTACTTTATTTAAATTAAACTCAGCACATATATTTGTTATAGTTTTAGCCCATTTTTCATAGTCTACATCCTCATTTATAAGTTCATCATATATGTGGGCAAATTCTCTATAACATTCCATAGCTTAAACTCTCCTTAAATTATAAAAATATACTTACCTAATAAATATTATATACTTTCATTAGGTAAGTCAATAGACTAATATTTTTGTTAAATATTATCCTTATCTTCATTCATCTTTAAAATTTCTTCATTTTTAGGAAGTTTAAGTTCTTTTTTTCTCTTAGTCATTATTCCACCTATTCTTCCTGTTTCTTCTGAGGTTAGTCCTCCCCATCCTAATTCATCTACTTTATCTTTAAGCCCAAGTTCTGTTGCTATTTCATACTTCATTTTTTCTCTTAATTTTTCTTCTTTAGTAAGTTCCTTATTAGCTTTAATCTTAGATTTTATTACTTTTTTCAAAGGAGTTTTTGTCATTTATATCCCTCCATACAAATAATTTGTTATCATTATTATTTGCCTTGTAGGGGTATTTTATACCATTATCAAAAAGAGTTTGAAATTACGACCTCTTTCTCACATAGTGCCTATTTATTATATTATTTATATAGAATTTAAAAATACTAAGGTAATTATACTATTTTAAAATTTTTTAATTATTTTATTTTTATTATTTGTACTCCCTAAACAGATTTTAAGCTTTAGATGGCATTTTCACTCCCTCTAAAGCTTAAAAATCGTTATATCAGGACATAGCCACTCTTTACTTCCACTTTGAAGAATATAGGAGTATTAGAGCATGCAGTCATCAGATAAACATTTATTAATCAAATAAATGACAAGCTACAAAATGATCTTTTTCTATTTCTTTAAGTTTTGGAGTCTCTTTTTTACAAATTTTCTTCGCATATTTACATCTTGATGCAAACTTACATCCTGGTTTAGGGTTTATAGGACTTGGAACCTCACCTTGTAGCATGATTCTTTCTTTATCTTTTCCATGATTAGGATCTGGAATAGGTATTGCAGATAATAAAGCTTTAGTATAAGGATGAAGTGGATTTTCATATAATTCTTGACTATTAGACAACTCCACTACATTTCCAAGATACATTACCCCTACTCTATCAGATATATGCCTTACCATAGAAAGATCATGGGCTATAAACAAATAAGTAAGACCTAATTTATTTTGAAGATCTATAAGCAAATTTACAACCTGTGCTTGTATAGATACGTCTAAAGCTGATATAGGTTCATCACAAACTATAAACTTAGGCTCTATAGCTAAAGCTCTTGCTATTCCAATTCGCTGCCTTTGTCCTCCTGAAAATTCATGGGGAAATCTAGAAGCATGTTCTTTATTTAATCCAACCAAACTTAATAATTCATATATTTTATTAAGCCTTTCTTTTCCTGTATAAATTCCGTGAATATCTATACCTTCTCCTATTATATCAGCCACTGTCATTCTGGGATTTAAAGAAGCGTATGGGTCTTGGAAAATTATTTGTGCTTCTTTTGTAAACTCTCTTTTTTCTTTTTTACTAAACTTATGAATATCTTCACCTTCAAATCTAACTTCTCCATCTGTAGCTTCATACAAACCTAATATAGTTCTTCCACAAGTAGTCTTTCCACAACCTGATTCTCCAACTAAACCTAATGTTTCTCCTTTTCTTATATCAAAACTTACACCATCTACTGCTTTTAATATAGCATTTTTCCCAACTTTAAAATGTTTTTTTAAATTTCTAACCTCTATTAAATTTTCTTTCCCCATTATTCTTCACCCCCAGATAAAAAAGAATCGCAAACTTTAGGTGCCATAGGATGTTGTAACCAACAAGAGACCTCATGTGTGTCTGTGATTTCTGTTACTTTTGGCATTTGTTCCTTACATATTTTCATGCACTGTTCACACCTTGATGCAAAAGGGCATCCTTTGGGAGGTTTAATCAAATCTGGAGGAGTTCCTTCTAAAGAATACAGTTTTCCTTTATGCTTTGTATCTAGTGTTGGTACTGATTGAAGCAATGCCAAAGTATAGGGATGCTTTGGATTATAAAATATCTCATCTGTAGTTCCCCTTTCTATTATTTGACCTGCATACATAACTTGTATTCTATGAGCTGTGTCTGCCACTACTCCTAAATCATGGGTTATCATTATAACCGCTGTATTTAATTTTTTTTGTAAATCTCCTATAAGATCCATTATCTGAGCTTGAATCGTTACATCTAATGCTGTAGTAGGTTCATCTGCTATAAGTATTTTAGGATCACAAGCTAATGCTATGGCTATCATAGCCCTTTGTCTCATCCCTCCTGAAAATTCATGCGGATATTGATTGGCCCTTTTTTCAGCATTAGGTATGTTAACTAACTCCAATATCTTAATAGATTCTTTAAACGCTTCTGTTTTGTTCATTTCTCTATGAATAACTAAACTTTCAGCTATTTGTTTTCCAACTTTCATTGTAGGATTAAGAGATGTCATAGGATCTTGAAATATCATACTTATATCAGCTCCTCTTAATTCTCTTAACTCTCGTTCTTTCATATCTAATATATTTTTTCCATTAAAAATTATTTTCGATCCTTCTTTAATTTCACCCGGTGGCTCCTGTATTAATTTCATTATAGCTTTAGCTGTAACAGTCTTTCCACATCCTGATTCTCCAACAATAGCAAGAGTTTCTCCCCTATTAAGATAAAAATTTACTCCTCTAACAGATTGAACTTCTCCTGCATAAGTATGATAAGATACTTTTAAATCTTTAACCTCTAGTATTTTCTCCATTAAATCCCCTCCTTTATTGACGCATCTTAGGATCAAGAGCATCTCTTAATCCATCCCCTAATAAATTAAATGATAACATAGTCAAACTTATAAACAAGGCAGGGAAAAATAATTGATAAGGATAAAACATTAAATTAGGCTGTGCAGCTGATGCTAAAGAACCCCAACTAGTATTTGGTGATTGAATGCCTAATCCTATATAACTTAAAAAAGCTTCTCCAAATATAAAAGATGGAACATCTAAAGTAATATTAACAATTAATATTCCTATAGTATTAGGTAGCAGGTGCTTCTTTATTACTCTTGAAGGTCTAGCTCCTAAAGCTTGCGCTGCTAATACATATTCCTGCTCTCTTATTTGTAAAATCTGTCCCCTTATTATTCTAGCCATTCCACACCATCCAGTTATAGTCATAGCTATTACTAAAGATATAACACCTTTCCCTAATATAAGAGAAATTATAATAACAACTATTAGATATGGCACACTCAACAATATCTCTACTATTCTCATCATTATATCATCAACAATACCTCCAAAATAACCGGATATTCCACCATATATAACTCCAATTGTCATTTCTATAATAGTTCCTAAAATTCCTATTATTATAGAAACCCTTCCACCCTTCCATACTCTAGCAAACAAATCTCTACCTAGCATATCTGTTCCGAACCAATGCTCTGAATTAGGAGCCATATTTACAATAGTAGAATCTGTAGTCCAATATCTATATGAAGTCAAATAAGGTCCTATTATTGTCATTAAAGCTATTAATATAAGTAGTATTAATGAGCCTATTGCTACCTTGTTTTGCTTTAGTCTTCTCCAAGCATCCTGAAAATAAGTTATATTTGGTCTACTTATTTCATTGGATGCATTTTTATCTATTCCTATTACTTTAAACTTATCTTTACTTATTTCAGCCATTTTTCTTCCCCCTTATTATTTTGAACTTGTAATCCTAATTCTTGGATCTATAATTCCATATAATATATCTACAATTAATAAAGAGAATATATAAAGAGCGGCCATAAATACAGTAAGACCCATAATCATAGAATAATCCATATTATTTACAGCTCCCACGAAAGAGCTTCCTAATCCTGGTATGCCATATATGCTTTCAATAACGAAAGATCCTGTTAATATAGTTGCTATTTGAGGTCCTAATATAGTGATGCTAGGAAGAATAGCGTTTCTTATTATATGTTTCCAAACTAAAGAAACCTTTGATACACCCTTTGCTTTTGCTGTCAATATATAATCTTGTCCTAAAACATCTAAACATTCATTTCTCATATATCTTGCGTATATAGCTAAAGGACTTAAACTTAAAGCTATAGTTGGCAATATAGTATGCTTTACACTACCCCAACCAGTAGTTGGTAATATCATCAGCTTGACTGTAAATGTATATTGAAGTAGTGCTGCAAAAACAAAACTTGGTATAGAAACACCAACTAATGCTAAAAACATTACTATATAATCTGGCCATTTATTCCTTTTGAAAGCTGCTACAATCCCTAATGTTATCCCTAGTACAAACCCTAAAAATACCGCTTGAATACCTATTCGTGCTGATGCTGGTAATCCATCTTTTATAACTGTATTTACACTTCTTCCTGCAAAAGCTAAAGAATCCCCTAAATCTCCTTTTAATAAACTTTTCATATAAACTGTATATTGTGTTGTCAAAGGTTTATCCAATCCATACTTAGCATAATAATTAGCTCTTATTTGTGGTGGTAATCTTTTAGCACTAGATGCTAGTGGATCTCCTGGTATAGCATGCATTAACACAAAAGTTATAGTTATTACTATCCATAAGGTTAATAACATATATCCTAATCTTTTTAAGATATATTTAAACATTTTTATACCTCCAATAAATTTTTATGTAATTTATAGCAACAGCAGAGCCATCAAAAGGCTCTGCTGCACATAACTATAATTACTCCCTACCTTCTGTATAGGCATATTTAACATCATATAAAGAACCAAATTGTGGAACCATTATTCCCTTTACATATTTTCTTTGATAAATATTTCTAGCCCTATAAACTGTTGGTACTACTGTAGCATCCTCATATAATAATATCTCTTCAGCCTCTTTAAATAATTTCAATCTTTCATCATTTTTTTCTTCTGGTAGTGAGGCAGACTTTTTAATTAATTCATCATATTTTTTATTTGACCAATTTGTTGGAAGAACTTTAGCTCCAGTCATCCATAAATCAAATTCTGTCATAGGATCATTATAGTCTCCAGTCCAAGCCATACCTGTAATTTCATATTCTGCATTATTTATTCTCTTCATATATACTGGCCATTGAACATATTCTATATTTACTTTAACTCCCAAAGATTTTTGGTACATTTCTTGGAAAAATTCACAAATTTCTTTTTGTTGATCGCTTGTAGAGCCTGTTAAATAATTTACTGTTACTTTACTTGGATCTGGATCCATTCCTAATTCTTTTAATCCTTCAATTAAAAGTTTCTGTGGATCTTTATTTTCTTCTTTTAACTTCTTAATTGGCTCTTCTCCTACTTCTTTTCTAAATTCTTTATCTCCTATTTGTAATGAAGGTGGAACAAATCCATAAGCTGGTGTAAAATCATTTTTAAATAAAGTTTTTGAAACCTCTTCTCTATTAACTGCTAAAGAAAAAGCTTTTCTTACTTTATCATTGCTAAACAATTTAACATTTTGATTAAAGAACTCAATATTTGTTGCTGGTTCAACAACCTTTTTCACTTCAAATTTATCAGCCTTTTTAAACTTTTCTTTCCACTCTGGCTTTTGAACACCACTAAAATCTATTCCTCCATTTAAAAGTTCCTGCATTCTAGCAGCTTCATTATTTATAATTTTCATATGAACATTATTTAATTTCACAGATTTAGCATCCCAATATTTTTCATTTTTAACTAATTCCATTTTATTTGCATGCACCCATTCCTTTATTTTAAAAGGTCCACAAAATACCATATTAGAAGCTTCTGTACCATATTTTTCTCCATACTTTTCAACTATATCCTGTCTTTGTGGCATCATGAGTTTAAAATATGTTATTTTTAAGAAATATGCACAAGGTCCTTCTAAAGTTATTTCTAAAGTTTTATCATCTAAAGCTTTTACTCCAACTTCTTCAGCCTTTGCTTTCCCTGCATTATACTCATCGGCATTTTTTACTGGAGCTAATAAGTATGCATATTCTGATGCAGTTTTAGGATCTAAAGTTCTTTTTATGCCATATTCATAATCCTTTGCAGTAACCTTTTTCCCATCTGACCATTCATAATCTCTTAAATGGAAAGTCCACTTTAATCCATCCTCAGATACATCCCATTTTTCTGCTCCTGCTGGCTTAACTACATCCTTACCATTTTCATCTACTTCAATTCTTGTTAATCCCTCATAAACCTCAGAAATTACCTGTGAAGAATATAAATCTGATGAATTAGATGGATCTAAATTTTTAGGTTCTTCCTGTAAAATCATATTTAAATATTGTTCCTTGTCTGCGCCTTTACCCTGTGATGAGCTTTCCTTTCCTCCACATCCTGCTAATGCTACTGAAGCTAAAACTATGCAAGATACTAGAGCTGCCAACAACCTTTTACTTTTCACTAAACTTCCCCCTTTTAAGTTATTTTTATAAAAAACAAGTGAAAATTCACTTATTTCCACTAAAAACCATTTTAAAGCAATTGTATTTTAAATATGTTTTCTTTTATTTTTATACAATATGCAAGTAAAAACTTATTGATGACACTTTTTTGTAATTTTTAAAAAATTGAAATTAATTTTATATTTAAATCATGCTTCTATAGTTTATTTTTATATGATTTTACATTTAATTACACCAACCTCTCTATTTGCCCCACTTATATTTATGTAATATTTTTTGAATTTTTGGTAAATTGAATAATATTTTTCTCAAGTAATGTATTTTGCACTATTAAATTTAAATATTATAAATAAATGAAATAATGGATTTTTATTTATTTCTATATAACAAAAAGCCTATATATTTTTTACCTAATCAGTTATATAATATTATTAACTATAATAATTACATGATTATTTAATATTCATTTGGGAGGTATATGTTATGAATTACAATGTAGCAGTAGTAGGGGCTACTGGAATGGTAGGAAAAAAATTTATAGAGATTTTAGAAAGCAGAAATTTTCCTATAGAAAACATTTATTTTTTTGCTTCTAAAAGATCTGCAGGTAAAACCTTAAAATTTAAAACTTCTGAAATATTAGTAGAAGAATTAAAAGAAGACAATATAAAAAATAAAAAAATAGATTTTGCATTATTTTCTGCTGGTGGAGATATAAGTAAAGATTTTGCACCTGTTTTTGTTAAGTATGGTGCTACAGTAATTGATAATAGCAGTGCTTGGAGAATGGATCCAGAAGTTCCTTTGGTTGTTCCTGAAGTAAATGCTGAAGATATAAAATGGAATAAAGGTATAATTGCAAATCCAAATTGTTCAACTATACAAGCTTTAGTGGCTTTAAAGCCTCTTCATGACAAATATAAAATCAAAAGAATAGTATATTCAACTTACCAAGCTGTATCAGGTGCTGGTTTAAGTGGTTTTAATGATCTTAAAAATGGATATACAGGAGAAGCTCCTAAAAAATTTCCTTATGCTATTGCAGGAAATATTTTGCCACACATAGATGTATTTTTAGAAAATGGATACACAAAAGAAGAAATGAAAATGATTGATGAGACTAAAAAAATGCTTCATGATGACAGTCTAAAAATAACAGCAACTACAGCTAGAGTACCTGTATTCCATGGACATAGCGAAAGTATAAACGTAGAACTTGAAAAATCATTTGAATTAAAAAATATATTTGAAATGTATAAAAATGCTGAAGGCATCGTACTTAAAGATGATGTGGATAATTTAGTTTATCCTATGCCTATTGATGTAGCTGGTCATGACGAAGTTTATGTAGGAAGAATAAGAAGAGACTTTAGTGTAGATAATGGCTTGAATTTATGGGTTGTAGCAGATAATATTAGAAAAGGTGCTGCACTTAACGCAATTCAAATAGCTGAGCATATAATAAAAAGTAAATAAGTAAACTTTAGGAGGTATTTTTATGAGTATTTTTAAAGGTTCTGGAGTAGCTATAGTAACACCTTTTAATGAAACGGGAGTAAATTTTGATGAACTTTCCAATCTAATAGAATGGCATATAAAATCTAAAACTGATGCTATAATAGTTTGTGGAACTACTGGTGAAGCAACTACCATGACTGAAGTAGAAAAAAAAGAAACTATTAAATTTGTAGTAGATAAAGTAAATAAAAGAATTCCTGTTATAGCTGGAACAGGTAGTAATAATACTGCTTCCGCCATAGCTATGAGCAAATGGGCAGAAGATATAGGAGTAGATGGATTATTAGTAATAACTCCATATTATAATAAAACAACACAAAAAGGATTAGTTAAGCATTTTAAAGCTGTTTCTGATGCAGTTAATACTCCTATAATCATATATAATGTTCCTGGAAGAACAGGACTTAATATAACCCCTAGTACTTTAAAAGAACTGTGCGAAGATAAAAACATAGTAGCTGTAAAAGAAGCTAGCGGAAATATAAGCCAAATAGCTGAAATTAAAGCCCTATGTGGTGATAAATTAGATATATATTCTGGAAATGATGATCAAATAATTCCTATATTATCTCTTGGTGGAATAGGTGTGATCTCTGTACTAGCTAATATAATTCCAGAAGATGTTCACAATATGTGTGAACTATATTTAACTGGAAAAGTTAATGAAGCTTTAAAAATTCAATTAAATTCCTTAGCTCTTACTAATGCTTTATTTATAGAAACAAATCCTATTCCTGTAAAAACAGCAATGAATCTTATGAACATGAAGGTAGGAGAGTTAAGACTTCCTTTATGCGAAATGAGCGAGAATAATCTAGAAGTATTAAAAAAAGAATTAAAAGCTTATAACTTAATGTAATATAATATAAAGTGTAGAGTTTACCTCTACACTTTACTATTAAACTATTTAATAAAGAACAAACTTAATTTATTCTATGACTAATAGCTCTAATACTCTCATCTTATAAAAAGTGTAAGTATAAAAATCAGCTATGTCATCATCTAACAGGTTCTAATCTTTAATGTGAGTAAAAACTCCCTATAAAGTAAAGAACTCTGTCTATATAATATTTTTAGAGGAGGACTTTCAATGGTAAAAGTTATATTAAACGGTTCTAATGGAAAAATGGGTAAAGTTATATGCAATTTAGCACAAAATTATTCTAATTTAAAAATTGTAGCAGGTATAGATAAGAAAGATGAAAATTCTTCTTTTCCTGTTTTTAATAATATAGATGAATGTAATGTAGAAGCTGATGTCATATTAGATTTTTCAAGACCTGATGCATTAAATGGATTATTAAATTTTGCTACTTCAAAAAATATGCCTATCATAATATGCACTACAGGTTTTTCTGAAGAACAAATAAAACTTATAGAAGAAGCTTCTAAAAAAACACCTGTTTTTAGGTCTGCTAATATGTCTATAGGTATCAATATAGTTAATAATATATTAAAAAATATAAGTGCTTTTATGTATAAAAACTTTGATATAGAAATAATTGAAAAGCATCATAACCAAAAAGTAGATGCTCCAAGTGGAACTGCTATTCTTCTAGGAGATACTATAAAGAATTCCATAAAAGAAGATACTAAATATGTTTATGGAAGAGAAGGTGCTTCCAAAAGAACTCATGATGAAATAGGTATGCATGCTATAAGAGGTGGTACTATCGTTGGCGAACATGATGTTATATTTGCTGGCTCTGGGGAAACCATAGAAATTAAACATACAGCTCTATCTAGAGAAGTATTTGCTGTAGGCGCATTAAACGCTTGTTTATTTATGAGTGGCAAGGAAGCTGGACTATACAACATGGATAACGTAATACAAGCAGCATTATAGCCACAAAATAAGGAGATTACAACTTAACGTCCTTTAAAGGGTGAAAATTAAAACAATAGATACTTTTGCTCAATAGATAGCTATAAAAATAAAGAATACTAATATTTGTGCCCTAATATTTAATCTAACGCTCTAATGCCACGTCCTGTGGCAACAAGAGCTAAGTAAACGTCCTGTTTACTTTACGCTTAAATATTAGTTCACAAATAAAGTATTCTTATTATTTTTTTAGATATCTATTTTTCCTAAAAGTATTTATTGTTTTAATATCTTTAAAAGATGTTATTATAATTTCCACTTGAAAGAGAAACTTGCAAAATGATGATTTTGTTCTACTTTTCTATACAAAATCTTTAATTATAATATTCCTGTTAAGTTAATTATAAATTTGAAAATTATAAAATTAAATCTAAATTCCATATGTAAATGGTTAAAAAAGCGATAGCGTGGTCGCAGACTTTCTATAATAATTAATTTGTATTCCTATGTAAAAAAGCATTAATTTTATTCACAATAATCGGCGTAGCCAGAAGGTTTTCTGTTAAATATATGAGAATTCCTTTTTATATTACAAGATGGGAAACAATTTTTATTAGTGTTTTATAACTATAAATAATGTATTTATACAATAACCTTAGTAAATTTATATACATTAAAACTTATTGAATTTATTAGATTAAATTTGTTTGCTAACGCAAGTAGGATTCAGTGTAATTGTAATTTATATAAACATTATGAAAATTCCTTTTTCTCATGCTACGCATTAATTTTCTAACGAAAATTTTTTTGAAGTCCTAACTTAAAAGAATATAAATAGCTGAAAATTTTTTAAATATCTAAATAACTTAATAAATAAAAATATAAAAGAGTTATGCTAATTTCACTTGTTTTTAAAAATAGGGATATGTGATTCAAATCAGAGTACAAAATAAAGATTAGAAAATTCTTAGTTATTTTTATAATTAATTATTTATTAACAGTATTTATTCTTTTAATTCTCATCTGTACTTTATACTCTGTAATCTTAAAAAATATAAGCTAGCTTCAGTATATTAAAAATTGGGATATGTGGCGTAAAGGGCATTCGAAAAAGCTTAGATATTCTTATTTGTTTTTTGAAAATATATTAGAAAAAACTGATTGTTTGAGCGAATAGCGAGTTATCATTTTTTTCAATATATTTTACAAAAACAAATTTAGAATATCTTAGCGAATTGAGTTGCCATTCTAGACACATATCCCTTTTTAATATACTGAAGGTGAACTACCTTTTAAGTCGTAATTTTATTCAACCATGCTTCCATTCTATTTAAGGCTTCATTTAACTGTTCCATGCTGTAAGCATAAGATATTCTAATATATCCTTCTCCCTTTTCTCCAAAAGCTGAACCAGGAACTATAGCTACCTTAGCTTCCTTTAAGAGTCTTTCGGAAAATTCTTCGCTAGTCATATTATATTTTTTTATGGAAGGAAATATATAAAAAGCACCCTTTGGAAGATATGTATCTATGCCCATGTACTTTAATCTATCATATACAAAATCCCTTCTTTTTATAAATTCCTCTTTCATATAAGCTACATCTTCCATACAGTATTTTAATCCTGCATAGGCTCCCCACTGACATATAGAAGGTGCACAAGATACATTATATTGATGAACCTTTATTATGGAATTTATGAATTCATTCTTAGCACAAACATATCCTATTCTAAGACCAGTCATTGAAAACATCTTTGAAAATCCGCTTACTAATATAACTTTATCCTTTATATCTTTATACTGAGCTATTGAATAATAATTTTCTTCAAAACATAATGAGCTATATATTTCATCACTTATTACAATAATATTATTTTCCTTTATTATTTTATATAACTTATAATTTTCTTCTTTAGAAAGTATAGCCCCTGTAGGATTCGATGGATAAGATAATACCATAACTTTAGGCTTTTCTTCTTTTATTATATTTTCTAAGTATGAAAAGTCTACAGAAAAATTATCTTTTAATTTATAATTTAATACTGTTCCTCCTAATAGTTTTACACAGCTTTCATAAGCTGGATATGCAGGTGTTGGTATTAAAACTTTATCTCCTTCATTTAATAATGTAGAAAATACACACATTAAGCCCTCACTTCCACCTACTGTTATGCATATTTCTTCTGCATCATAATTAATATTCATAGTCTTAAGATATTTTTCTATCTCTAATCTTAACTCTCTTAATCCTGAATTAGATGTATAAGTTGTTTTATCTTCTTCTATTGATTTTACCAATTCCTCTTTTATCCTTCTTGGCACTTTAAAATCTGGTTGCCCTAAAGTTAGTGAAATAACATCTTTATAATTTGAAACTTTATTAAAAAATCTCCTTATGCCAGAAATTTCTATGTTTTGAACTTTTCTTGATATAATTTCTTGATTTTTTATATAATCCACTAAAAATCACCACCTTTATTTCTACTTATTATACTATTATTTTACTATTATTTTCATGTATATTAAATACCCCCTTTATTTAAACATTAATATTTATTATAATAGTGTTATTATAAAATAAGGAGGAACGATAATGAGTTATAATTTAACAGATCCATATGAAATAGCTAGATACATAAAAGAAGCAAAAAAATCAACTCCTATAAAAGCCTACATAGAAGGAGACCTTTCAAATTGTGATTTTAAAAATATAGAAAAATTTAATAGTGGGAATTTATATATATTATTTGGAGAATCAGAAGAAATATTAACTATTATAGAAAAAAATAAGGAAAAAATAAAAAATTGTAGAATAGAACAAGATAGAAGAAAGTCTGCAATTCCTTTACTTGATATGCTTAAAATAAACGCTAGAATAGAACCAGGTGCTATAATAAGAGATAAAGTTGTAATAGGCGATAATGCTGTTATTATGATGGGTGCTGTTATAAATATAGGAGCTGAAATAGGAGAAGGAACTATGGTAGATATGAATGCTGTAGTTGGTGCTAGAGGAAAACTTGGCAAAAACGTACATTTAGGTGCTGGTGCTGTAGTTGCAGGTGTTTTAGAGCCACCTAGTAGTGATCCTTGTACTATTGAAGATAATGTTCTTATAGGAGCAAATGCTGTTATATTAGAAGGAATAAAAATTGGTAAAGGTTCTGTAGTTGCTGCAGGTTCTATAGTTACTACTGACGTACCAGAAAATGTAGTAGTTGCTGGTGCTCCAGCTAAAATAATAAAAGAAGTAGATGTGAAAACTAAAGATAAAACCAAACTTTTAGATGACTTAAGAAAATAAATTTCTAATGTTTAATCTTAACACTATCTTTTAATTTAAAATATAATTCTATTAATTCCTTAAATATACTAAGAACAGTATGTACAACTTCAAAAGTTGTACATACTGTTTTTTATGCATGTTTTTCTTTTATATTATCCATATCATAACTTTCTTCGTAATCACATTCCTCTGCTTGCTCATCTCCTGCTTTCTCCATCTTAGATATAGATACTTCATAAGCTACTTTAGTAATAGTTTGATCCTCTGAAATTCTCTTCTGGTAATATCTACTTTGTAATCTTCCCCAAACTCTTATATTATCTCCCACCTGCAATGTCTTACAAAATCTAGCATTTCTTCCCCATGATATATTAGGAATATAATCTGACTTATTATAAGGTCTATTTACTGCCAATAATAAATCAGCAATTTCTCTACCGAAAGGAGTTGTCCTATATATAGGTTCCTTACATATATATCCATCTAAAAATATTTCATTAGGATTTTTACTTTTTTCAATACAATATTCTATGTTTCTTGCAAACACAGTTAATATAAGTCTATTACTTCCATCTACAAATTTATTATAAGATCTTAGCTGGCCTTCTACTATAATGTCCATACCTACTTTTAGTTCCATATCTGCTAACAATCTTTCAGATACAGTTATATTTAATATATCTGATACATCGCTTAATCTTGAAACTTCCATTTTAAAATTATAAAATCCTTCTCCGTACATTTCGTGACTGAATTCTAAATCCTCAACCACCGTTCCTTCTAAATAAATTTTATTGTTTAACATTAAATTGTCCATCATAACCCCTCTTTCCCTTAGTTTCAATTCATTCATACAACATATATTTATTATTTATATTTCTAAAATATGCTATAAAATTTAAAATTTATTTGTAGAATTAATTATTTTACTCTCTATATTAGAAATTTTTGCTCCTTGTATCAAAGCAATAGTTATAATAACCATATAAGCATAAAGATAACTTTCATTATCATAATAAATGTTTAATGGTATTTCTTGTGGCTCTATTATGTTTTCATTATAAATGCTTATATATCTTTGAACACAATAAACAATTCCTATATTTTCTTGTTCCAAACTAGACAAAGTAATAGTGTTCTTATTTCCTAATCCATAAGTTATAGTAACACCCTTTATATCTACATTTTTATTTTTAAATAAATCCATGTTTATAAAACAATATTCACAATCTATTCCATCACATTCAAAAACAATATCTCTATTTATTACTATGTATTCACTATTTGCTATAGTGTTTTGCTCTGAGCAATCCAAATCTAAATCTAATATTTTTATCATATTATAAATATGTTTTACAAAATTTCTATCTTCTGAATATATACACATTTTTTTCATTTTACACACTCCTGAAGAAAATAACTATTCTTAGTTATTTTCTTCAGTTTACAATATTTTATTCTCCTGTAATTTTATTATTAATTTATCATAATATTATATCTTTTGTGTGATAATCACCCTCTTTAGTAAAAATATTACACCTATACTACAGTTTCTATATTTTTTTAAATATTCCTTCATTTTATAATTTAAACTTTAATTCTTTTTTTGTACTCCTGCTGAGTCTATATAATAATCTTCCTTGTGTATTAAATCCCCTACCTTTACAAATTCAAATCCCTTTTCTTTTAATTCTTTAATCATACGGGGCAAATTATCTGGAGTATATTTAGCCGTATTATGGAAAAGCAATATAGAACCAGGTTTAGTCTTTTTTATAATTCTTTCATATTCTAAATCAGCTCCTTCTTCCTTCCAATCAATACTATCTACATCCCATTGTATAGCATATAATGCCATTTCATTTACTGTATCCACTGCTTCGCCACTATAACTTCCAGATGGGAATCTAAATAATTTAGTTCCTTCTCCAGTTATTTTTCTTATATTAGCATCATTAATATTTATATCTTTTATTATTCTTTCCTTAGATATTACACTCATATTAGGATGACTATGTGAATGATTTCCTATTTCATGACCTTTGTCATAAATCTCTTTTACTTTATCTGGATTTTGTTCTATCCAATCTCCGACTAAAAAGAATGTCGCTTTAACATCATTTTTATCTAAAACATCTAATATTTTATCTATATATTCATCCCCTCTACTAACATCAAAAGTAAAGGCTATTTTATTTTCTTTTGTATCAACTCTATATATTGGTACTTTCTTCTTAACGTTTAATAAAACATTTTTTCCTCCACCATTAATAAAAAAAGAAATGCTTATAGCTAAAACTAAGAGTAGTAAAGAAAATACCATCCTCTTTTTAAATTTCTCCTTCATTTTACTCCCCCAAATTAAATATTTCTTCATGTTTATTTATATAAAATATATTTTTTTATATGCATTAAATAATTATTTTTTATTTATTTAAAGTAATTTACACTTAATTTTTATGATATAATTATATATAAATTATTCTAACTAAACTTTGGGGAGGAAATTTGATGTTTGATGATGCTTTAGAATTAGCTGAAAATAAATTGCTGATTCTTTATGTATTTAATAGATTAGACCTTTCTATCTCTAATAATAAAATAACTGAAATTATATTAGAAAATAATCTAATTAACTACTTTACTTTGCAGCAATATCTATCTGAACTTGCATCTTCTGGCTTTATTAAAAATACAGATCAACATAAAATAATGATTACAGAAAAAGGTAATCGTGTTCTGTCAATGTTTATAGATAGAATTAGTGAAGATAAAATTCAATCTATAAATAATTATTTAGATTCTAAATTGAATTCAATAAAAAAAGAAGTTAATATCATGGCTGATTACACTCTAGAAAATAAAGATAATTTCCTAGTAAGTCTAAGAGCCACTGAAAATAACTTCTTGTTAATGGATATAAAGTTATCTGTAAATTCAAATAAAGAAGCAAAGGAAATATGCGCTAAATGGAAAGAAAATTCTGGTGCAATGTATTCACAAATATTACGCATTTTAAAATCAACAGATGAAAATTAATGTTATAATACTAAAATACCTGTAGGTTCTCCACCTATAGGTATAGATTTTTTGCTATTAGTTCTAATATTTATTTTTAAGAATAAATTTTTATAATTATCTCCCACATAAATATTATCTTTTATTTTACACACTCCTCTAGGCATGCCACCAACAATTATATCTTTTATTTTTTCGTAATAATTTATATCAATCAAGCTAATAGTACCATCTCCAAAATTAGAAACTATACACAATTTCTCATCAACGCACATATCAACGGGTGAATTTCCTACAGGAATTCTATATAAAAGTTTGTAATTTTTTCTAGATATTATACTTATACTTCCTTTATAATCAGAACCTAAATTACTTTCACATACCAATATATATTTGCCATCTACTGTGAAAACAGCTTTCGTTGGATAAGATCCAACTCTTATATTTTTTACTCTATTTTCTCCTTTACAATCTATTAGTGTTATATTATCCGTTCCCATATTTGATATCATTAATATTTCATTTTGTTTATCAATAACTATGCTATGTGGTAAATCTCCACAAGGTATTTGTTTTAAAATTTTCTTTTTAACCATGTCAAACACAGTTACATTATTTAAATCACCACAAATAACATAGGCTTTATCTCCATATGCAACCACATCATTACAATGCATTCCTATAAAATAATTTTCAACTTCTCTTCCTAGTTTTCCATCTACTATAGAAAGAGAATTACTATAGCTATTGGCTACTAGCAATTTATCATTATATTCGCATATACCATGAGGTCCTATTCTAGTGGATATATCATTATTTAAAGTTATTTTATTCTCTTCTTTATAATCATTTATACAAACTTTAGAAATACAATCCGTAGATGTATTGCATACATAAACATACCTCATTTTATCACCCCTCGCTCTATAATATAATATGTGAAAAATAACTAATTTGGTGATAAATCTTTTATGTTGAGCAATAAAGTTTTATGCTATATAATAATATTTGTATTATTTAACACTTAAATCGAAAGGAGCCAATAATATGTATACTTATTCACCTAGTGGTGTCTGTTCAAAAAAAATAACTTTTGAAATTTCAGACAATAAGGTTTTAAAGGTTAACTTTGTAGGAGGATGTGATGGTAACCTTAAAGGATTATCTAATCTAATCGAAGGCATGAATATTAATGATGCTATAGAAAGATTACATGGTATAACTTGTGGTTCTAAAAATACTTCCTGTCCAGACCAATTATCTAAAGCTTTACAAGAAGCAAAACAAAATAAGGAAAGTATTTAATAAATACTTTCCCTAAAATTATAAAATAATATAGATTTACAACATATTTTATAATACATTGATCTACAATTGATATTTTATTAATTTTCTCATATCCCCTACCATATATAATGATCCACAAACTAAAATCATGTCCTCTTCTTGACAATAATCTTTTGCCATACTATAAGCTTCTTTATAATCCTCTAAATGTTCACAGTTTTTATTATATTTCAATACAATATTCATTAATTCCTTTGAGCTTTCCCCTCTATCATTATGTGGTGTTACTGTTATTATTTTGTTTGCCAATGGTACTAATGTTTTTATCATATCTTCTACCTGTTTATCTTTTAATATGCCCAATATTAAAATAAGTTTATTATATTTAAAATATTTACTTACATTATTCTTTAAACTTTCTATTCCATCTATATTATGAGCTCCATCTAATACTGTTAAAGGCTTTTTATTTACTATCTCCAGTCTAGCCGGCCACTTAACTTTTTTAAGAGCTGATATTATAGATACTTTTTCTATTTTTATTCCTAAATTTATTAATTTTTCCATAGATAATATACCTGTAATACAATTTTTAATTTGATGTTCTCCTAATAAGGATAAACAGATATCATAGGTATCTTTCTTAGTTGTTAATCTAAAACTTTGAAACCCCTTATTTTTTTCTAGTATTTCTATTTCTACATTTATTAAATTATCATTTACTTTTATAAGCTCACACTTTTTTTCTTTGCATACTTTCTCTATAACTTTTTCTGATTCTTCTTTTTGAGGATACATTATAACAGGAGCTTTTTTTATTATTCCTACTTTTTCATAAGCTATTTCTTCTAAGGTTTCTCCTAAAATATTCATATGGTCATAACTTATAGAAGTTATAATACTTAAAATAGGATCTAACACATTAGTAGAATCTAACCTTCCTCCTAAACCTACTTCTATAACTGCAAAATCTACTTCTTTTAAACAAAAATAATAAAACATAGCAACAGTTATAATTTCAAATTCTGTAGGATTTCCATATCCCATATCCTCTACCTTTTCCACTACATCAGATACTTTGGTTATACTATAACTCAAATCTTTTTTATCTATATTTTCCCCATTTATTTGTATTCTTTCTTCAAATTCCTCTATATAAGGTGATGTATACATTCCCACTTTGTAACCTGATTCTATTAATACTGCTCCAATCATTGCAATAGTAGATCCTTTTCCATTTGTGCCTGCTATATGTATACATTTTAACCTTTTATGAGGATTTCCTAATAACTCTAATAATTTTTCTGTTCTTTCTAAACCTAAATTACTACCAAACTTAGCTTTTGATTCTATATACTCTCTAGCTTCTTTATAATTCACTTTATCACTTCCTATGTACATCTATTTTAAAAGTTCATATAATTTTTATAATTTTATTCATTACAATACAAATTATAAAGTATTTTGTTGAATATTGATAGAATATTTATTAAACAAATTTATCTACTAAAATTTTTAAATATATATTTATATAATAAATACAGGAAAGCTACAAAATATCTTTCCTGTATTTATGATACTTATAATATTCTTTATTATATATAAATCAATAAAATCCCATTACAAATTTTTTAATTATGCAATTTGATTATTTAGTAAAAGTATTATCAATAAAAATTTAAATATTTTTAAATTAAGTCTTATTTTAATGATTCTAAACTTTCAAGTACAGATTTAAGCATCGCTCTATATTTTTCACCTTTTTCTCTTTCTTCATTAACTACAGATTCTGGCGCTTTAGATACAAATTTTTCATTAGATAATTTCTTTTCTACTCTATCTATTTCTTTTTCTAATTTTTCTTTTTCCTTATTCAATCTTTCCATTTCTTTTTCTATATCTACTAATTCTAATAATGGTATAAATATTTCTGCACCTCTTGTAACTACAGCTACATTTTTATCTGATGTTTCCTTATTTTCTAAGAAACTAACTTCTGAAGCTGAAGCTAACTTTTCAAAATAAACTTCTCCTTCTTTAAAGGATCTTTCCGCTTCATTTTCTGTTAAACAAATCATTAATTTAGCTTTTCTAGAAGGTGGAACGTTCATTTCTGTTCTAACATTTCTTATAGATTTAATAGCTTCTATAATATATTCCATATCTTTTTCTGATTTTTCATCTTTTAAATTTTCATCATATTCTGGCCATTTTGATATAACTATTGATTCATATTCTGTATATAAATGAGTATATATTTCTTCTGTTATAAATGGCATTATAGGATGTAATAATTGTAATGAAGTTTCTAATACTTTATGAAGTACATTGAACGCTATTCCTTTTGATTGTTCATCTTCTCCATATAATACTGGTTTTACAAGTTCTATATACCAATCACAGAATTCTCCCCATATAAAGTCATAGATCTTTTGAGAAGCTATTCCAAGCTCAAATTTTTCTATATTTTCTGTAACCTCTTTAACCACTGTGTTTAATCTTGATAATATCCATTTATCAGCTATAGTATAATTTTTATTATCTTTATATTTATCCATTAAATCTTTATCTAAGTTCATAAGAACAAATCTAGATGCATTCCATATTTTATTAGCAAAGTTTCTTGCAGATTCTACTCTTTCAGGATAATATCTTATGTCATTTCCTGGAGCATTTCCTGTTACTAATGTAAATCTTAAAGCATCTGCACCATATTCATCTATTACTTCTATTGGATCTACACCGTTTCCTAAAGACTTAGACATTTTTCTTCCTTCTGAATCTCTAACTATACCATGGATTAATACTGTATCAAATGGAATATCATCCATACAATAAAGTCCTGAGAATACCATTCTAGCTACCCAGAAGAATATAATATCATATCCTGTTACTAATGTATTGTTAGGATAAAAATATTTTAAATCTGGTGTTTTATCTGGCCAACCTAGAGTTGAGAAAGGCCATAGAGCTGAACTAAACCAAGTATCTAAAACATCATTATCTTGTTGCAATTTTTCACTATTACATTTTGGACATTTTGTTGGTTCTTCAGTAGCTACTATAACTTCACCGCAATCTTTACAATACCAAACAGGAATTCTATGTCCCCACCATAATTGTCTTGATATGCACCAATCCTGAATATTCTCCATCCAGTTGAAATAAGTTTTCTCAAATCTTTCTGGTACAAACTTAACATTTTTATTTTTTACTACTTCTATAGCTGGTTTTGCAAGTTCATCCATTTTTACGAACCATTGTTTTGAAATTATAGGTTCTATTACTGTATTACATCTATCATGACAGCTTACATTATGATTATGCTCTTTTATTTTTACTAAGAAACCTTCATTTTTTAAATCTTCTACTATAGCTTTTCTAGCTTCATATCTATCCATTTCATGATATCTAGTTTCTTCATAATTAATTCTTCCATCATCAAACATTACATTAATTTCTGGCAAGTTATGTCTTTTACCTACTTGATAATCATTAGGATCATGAGCTGGAGTTATTTTAACTGCTCCTGTACCAAATTCCATATCTACATAATCATCAGCAACTATAGATATTTCTCTATTAACTAATGGTAACATAAGAGTTTTTCCTACTAAGTGAGCATATCTTTCATCCTTTGGATTAACAGCTACTGCTGTATCTCCAAGCATTGTTTCTGGTCTTGTAGTAGCTATTTCTAAATATTCATCACTACCTACTACTGGATATTTTATATGCCAAAAATGTCCTTCATGTTCACTATATTCTATTTCTGCATCAGACAATGCTGTTTTACATTTTGGACACCAGTTTGTTATTCTGTTACCTTGATAAATTAAACCTTCATTATATAATTTTACAAAAAAGTGTTTTACTGCTTTATCTAATTGTTCATCCATAGTAAATCTTTCTCTTGTAAAATCTAAAGAACAACCTAATTTTTTAACTTGATTTCTTATTTTACCTCTATATTCATCTGTCCATTCCCATACTTTTTCAAGAAAGGTTTCTCTTCCTATTTCCTTTTTTACTATACCTTCTTTTAACAATTCATTTTCAACTTTAACTTCTGTAGCAATACTAGCATGATCTTGACCTGGTAACCATAAAGTACTGTAGCCTTGCATTCTTTTTGTTCTCATTAATATATCTTGAAGTGTATCATCTAACGCATGACCTAAATGAAGCTTTCCTGTTATATTAGGTGGTGGTAATACTATAGTATATGGCTTCTTATCTTCATCTACCTCTGGTGTAAAATATGATTTTTGTTCCCAATTTTTATAAAGTCTTTCTTCAAACTCTTTAGGATCATAAGTTTTTGCCATTTCTCTTGTTTCTGACATTTAAATTCCTCCTCTTATAGTTATATATTTTTATATCTTGCCATTATATATTCATCAGCATATCTACCATTTTTAATAACAGCATACTTTTTTTAAATAAAAAGAGGCCTTTCATCCTTAAAAGGACGAAAAACCTCGCGTTACCACCTTTTTTCCTGCAAAACTACAGGCTCTTGTATATTTAACGAATAAGAAATCCGTCTTTACCTACTAAACTCAGTAAAGAAGCTCCAAAGCTACCTTCAAGACAAATTATATATAGAAAACTTTTCAGCCTTTGAGTTTTCCTCTCTTTATACTTTTTTATCCCTACTCCTCTTTTTCAAAGCTTTATTTTATAATTTAATTTTATATAAATAATCATTTTATTAATTATATAACCGTTGCCAATATAATGTCAATAGCTTAATCTACATTTAACATAAAATATTATATTACATATTATAAATAGATACAACGTTTAATATACGATAAATATTCAAAATTAAAATTCTATAATTTTTTTGTCATTCTAATAATATCGTTATAAAACTCTTCCTTTTTATGCTCTTTATTAATATTACCTATAATAGTTCCATCCTTTAAGAATATTACTTTTTTACAATAACTAGCAATCTGAGCATCATGGGTTACAAGTATTATTGTCTTCTTCATATCTTTATTAATATTCATCAAGCTATCTATTACAATTTGTGCAGATTTAGAATCTAAATTACCCGTTGGCTCATCTGCCAATATTAAATCTGGTTCATTAATCAACGCTCTACATATGGCTACTCGCTGTTTTTCTCCTCCAGATAATTCGTAAATATTTTTATTTAACAAATGACTAATTTCAAAATGCTTGGCCAGTCCTTCCGTTGCACTTAACATTTTGTTTGTCTCTTCTCCCTCCAAAATCATTGGGAGCATAATATTTTCCTTTACACTTAGACTATCCATCAAATAGAAATCTTGAAACACAAAACCAATTTCTTTCCTTCGAATATCTGCAACTTCATCTTTATTAAGCTGCCTTGCACTCCTCCCTTTGAAAATAATCTCACCAGATGTAGGTTTATCAATAAATCCAAGTAGTTTCATTAAGGTTGTCTTTCCACAACCGGACTTCCCCATAATCGCAATAAACTCTCCTTCTTCAACAAGCAAATCTAATCCTTTTATTACCTTTACCTCGGTGCCCTCATTCAGATTACTTCCATTTAATTTATAATTACGAACCAAATTATTTGTTTCTATCACTGCCATAATCATTCCTCCCTATTTCCAAGACAAATCATAATTCTACCTATTATAAATGCTACAATTAAATTTATAACAATATAAATTCCTATAGTCCATATTTCATATTGCCAAAATTCCTGCTGCTCTATCTTTGTGAAATAGCGAACCTTTAAAGTAATACAAATATATGCAATGCTCGCTACTATTGCCAATACCAATGGCATAATTGTCATAACATTATTTTCAAATGCCAAAACTTTTCTATCCAATCTTTCCCTCATACCTAAATATTTGAACTGCTTCATTCTAGATTGTGTGTCTGGAAACTCTGAAACCATTTTTACAATGAAAACATATAATATGCTGATCAACAGTAATATCATTACGAATAGCTATTCCAACAATTTTAACATATGAGCTAGCAAGGTATCGTTTTGTAAATTTTTTTCCCATATACAGGCTGAATGAGTGAATCATATTCACTATATCGTATGTGATCCTTTGCATAATCTGAAAATTTCACAGCTGCTGCTTCCTTTTTGGCATTGTTTATATTAAACAATGCCAATATACTCGGCCCATTAACAGTAGAATATATTGATTTAAAATATTCATCAGAAAAAATAACAATATTCTCCTGCAATCCTCCTACTAGGTTTCCAACAATAATTCTACGTTCTTGTCCTATAACCTTATAATCTGAATCAAAAACTATATCTCTATTTTGAAAAGGATAAGGCTCTGGCATTCCAAATCTCATTCTCGGACTACCACTTAATACTGAAAAGTCTAGCAAATGGGCCTTTTCTGATTTATCCTGTTGAAAGGAAATATAAATTTCTTTATTCTTGAGTGCTAATTTTCTCCCAGTCAATTGATTGTAACTACTCTCTGCAATGCCCATATTTTGCCCCTGAAAACTTGTATCCATTGTACTTCCACTATTTTCTTCACTTGCACTGGCAACTGTGACTCGTACCATAGGAAGTATTAGGCTATTCTCAGAAAATTTTTTCTGAAACTCTTTAAAAATTTCTTTATCCTCTTTTTCTCCTAAACACACATAATCATAAGGAAACAATACCTGTACTCTATCAAGAGGAAGCATTCCTAATATGAGCACAGAAAAATGTCCTATTAATAAAAAATGAAGAATGTATATCATAAAAAAATTACTTCTCTGTGTCTTAAATCTACTATAAAACTGCTGTAAAAATGGAAGTCTTTTATAATATCCATTTCCCTTCTCTCTATAACTTTTTAAGATCCATGCTCCTCCTGCACTAATGATCATATAACATCCAGCCAAAAACATAATAATAAGATAAATAGACTCTGTCCATACACGCTTAGAAAATGCATAGCTGGAAAACAACATCAATATTGTTCCTACAACACATTTAATTCCTAACCATCTATTTGGTATCTTCTCTTTTGATACAGGTATCGGTCGGGAAGATCCTAATTCCATTTCAACATAAATTTCGTGATTTATAATAGTTGAAACTAAAAATAATAGAATAATATAAAAACAGGCTATGAAATAAGTTCTAATACTAGGGAATCCTATTGAAATAAACGTTGGATATATAGAATGTATAATGCTCTGAAATCCAATTGTCAAAAGACTACCGATAAAAATTCCAATCAATAATCCTATTGCTAAACTTCCTGCATACTCAGTTGCAACAAAAAATCGTAAAACCCTATCTCTCATTCCTAAAATAATCATTAAATTATAATCTTTGATTCTACTTTTTACATACATTTTTAAAGAAAGTGCTAATAAAAAAATAGATATAATCCCGATTAGAATAATTGCATCCCATAATAAGACTGATAATTCATCTCCTACTACTGGAACATTCCCCTTTTGCAAATCAAAAGACATCTCATAAACTGCAATAGTAGTAAATAAAAATGCACTGGAAATAGTAGCTCCTGTAACTAACAGTATAGAATTTCTCATGTTGCTTTTATAAATTTTCCAAAGAATCTTTTTAAGATATGGATTCTTTTTAATACGTTTCATATATTGGGAATTGTCCATTTGCTTTTCCTTTTCTTCTACTCTTTCATTTTGCTCTTCTATTTTTCGCGGTTTCTCGTTTTGCTGAAAATCCTGAAATGATTCATACACTCTAGGTGACAGATATGCAATTATAATGAGAAGCATTCGAAGCCATACCCACATAGTAAATGCACTATTTACTCCCAATCCACATAATAGAAGAGAAAAAATTCCTATCACCGTAGTCAGCAAACTTAAGTATAGAATAACTCCCTCATATTTATCAGTGTTATTTCTTATAAGCAAAATCACATGTATTAAATACTGTATTGGTGTAATAAGCAATAAAACTGCTGGAACTTGAATTGGTATCACAGGATTCATCATTTTAATATTTCCTAACAATAATCGGAATATGTTATAACTTTGTCCCCCATTTGTAATAACAGGTAAAAACGAAATTAGTATAATAGAAATGGCAAATAATATTTGCATCTTTGGTTTTTTCATAATATTCATCCCCCAAAAATCATAAAATTCTATTCTCTATTACTTTTTATCTATAAAACTTTTCTAGACGCTTTTTAAAATCATACATATATAATCTCTAATAATCAAATATTACAATATTGTACATTGTTTTTAACATAGCATTATTTTTACATTTTCTCAAGTAATTCTATAAAAGTACTTATAAAATTCTATAAAAATATTTAACATAATCAATAATATATTCATAAGATAAAATGATATGAAATTTATCTTGGAGGTTTCTTATGAAAAGAAAAAAATTAACTTTACTTTCTTTATTTACCATATTTATTTTTTCACTAACTTTATTTACTGGATGCAATAATAAAAAAGAAGAAAGTGAAAAATTAACAAAAGTAAAATTAAATGAAGTAGTTCGTTCTGTTTTCTATGCGCCTATGTATGTAGCTATAAATGAAGGTATTTTCAAGGAAGAAGGAATAGAAATAGAACTTTCTACTGGTCAAGGCGCTGACAAAACTATGCAACAAGTTTTAAGTAAAAGTGCAGATATAGGATTTTGTGGTCCAGAACAAATAATTTATATTTATAATCAAAAAAGAGAAGATTATCCTATATTATTTGCTCAATTAACACAATCTGATGGTTCTTTTTTAGTAGGAAAAAATAAAGAAGAAAATTTTAAATGGGAATCTTTAAAGGGCAAAAAAATAATAGGTGGAAGGCCTGGTGGTATGCCTGAAATGGCTTTAGAATATGTATTGAAAAATAATGGTATAGATCCTAAATCAGATGTAGAACTTATTACAAATATAGCTTTTACAGCTGCTGCTGGTGCTTTTAAATCAGGTGACTCTGATTATGTAGCCTTATTTGAACCTACTGCCAGTACGATTGAAAAAGAAGATGCAGGAAGTATAGTAGCATCTATAGGTGAATCTGCTGGAAATATACCTTATACTTGTTATTTTAGTACAAAATCTTATATGGAAAAAAATCCAGAAACAATTCAGAAATTCACGAATGCTATATATAAAGCACAAAAATGGATAGATAAACATAGTGAAGAAGAAATCGCAAAATCTATAATTTCTTTCTTCCCTGGAGCTAAAGAAGACATAATTGCAAATGTTATTAAAAATTATAAAAAAATAAATGCTTTTGCAAGCACTCCTACTTTAAAAGAAGAAAATTTAAATAAATTAATGGATATAATTCAAAGTTATGATAAAGAATTAATACCTCAAAAACCTGAATTTAACAAAATAGTAAATACTAAATTTGGTGAAAAAGCTGAGGAAACTATAAAATAATAATGTTGTAAAAGTAAAAAATAAAGGTGTATAAAATAGTTTTAATTTTAATTCCACAAATACAAAAAATATATTTATAAACCATTCATTTTGCTAAGTAGTTCTAAATTTGGCTACATTAAAAATTTTCTACCCGGTAGAGGCACCGTCCTGGCTTCACTACCGGCTCCTCACGTCCTGTGAGGAATTACGCAAATTTTTAATTCCGCCAAATTAAGAACTACTAAAGCTCATTCATATGTTTATTACATATATTTTTTCTATTTGCTACATTAAAATTAAAACTATTTTGAAACACCCTATTTTGTATTATATAAATTTTTAATCTCCTATAATATCATCTTTCTCAGATACAGCTACTTCTTCCTTTGCCTTTTCTATTTCTTCTACTTCCAAATTTTCAAAGGCTACAGACATCATAAGCTTGATTCTATTTAGCTGATTAACTTCACTTGCACCTGGATCATAGTCTATTGCTGCTATATTAGTTCCTTTAAAATTCCTTTTTAATTCTTTTATCATACCTTTACCAGTAACATGATTAGGTAAACAAGCAAATGGTTGCATACAAATAATATTTTTTGTTCCACTTTCTATTAATTCAATCATTTCTGCTGTTAAGAACCAACCTTCTCCTGTTTGGTTACCTATAGATACTATTGGTTTTGCTAACTCTGCTAGTTCTCTTATTTCTTTTGGTGGTGAAAATCTTTTACTATTTCGTAACGATTCTTTCATTTCTTTTCTATAAAACTCTATTCCTTTTATTCCAATATTATTTAATACTGCTGTTTTCTTTTTACCAGACAAATATCTATACACAAAGTTTTCACTATAAGCTGAATATAAGAAGAAGTCTATTAAATCTGGAACTACGGCTTCTCCACCTTCGCTTTCTATAATATCAACAACATCATTATTAGCTGTAGGATGAAATTTAACTAAAATCTCTCCAACCACTCCAATTTTAGGTTTAATTACTTTTTTAATTTCTAAAGTATCGAAATCTCTAACAATATCATTTATATTTTGTTTAAATTCTTTTTGTCCACCATTACTAATGCTATTTTTACACTTATTCACCCATTTTTTATAAAGTAAATTTGCTGAACCCGGTATTTTTTCATAAGGCCTTACTTTATATAAAACCCTCATCAATAAATCACCATAAACTAAGGCCATCATTGATTTATTTATCAAAGAAGGTGTTATTTTAAACCCTGGATTTTTCTCTAATCCTACTACATTCAAAGATACAACAGGAACATTAGAGTATCCAGCTTCTTTTAATGCTTTTCTTAAAAAGCCTATATAATTGGTAGCTCTGCATCCTCCACCAGTCTGGCTTATTATAACAGATGTATTATCTATATCATATTTTCCTGATTTTAGCCCTTCAATAATTTGACCAACTACAATTATACTAGGGTAACAAGCATCATTATTTACATATTTTAACCCTTGGTCTATAGCTTTCTTATCTACAGATGGGAGAACTTCTAAATTATATCCAGAAGCCCTAAATGCTTTTTCTATAAATTGAAAATGTATTGGTGACATTTGTGGGCATAATATTGTATGATTTTTTCTCATTTTTTTAGTAAACACTGGCCTATCTGGCATAGCATAGATTCGAGCTGGTTTAAAGTTTTTCTTTTTTCTTTCGTATATAGCTGCTTTTAAAGAACGTAGTCTAATTCTTACAGCACCTAAATTGCTGCCTTCATCTATTTTTATAAGAGTATATATTTTTCCATTCCTTGTTAAAATCTCTTGAACTTGGTCTGTAGTTACTGCATCTAATCCACAGCCAAAGGAGTTAAGTTGAACTAATTCCAAATTATTTTCTTTAGCTACAAAACTAGCTGCAGCGTATAACCTTGAATGATATACCCATTGATCTACAACTCTTAGCGGTCTTTCAACATTTCCTAAATGAGCTATAGAATCCTCTGTTAAAACGGCCATATCTAAAGATGTAATTATATTAGTTATGCCATGATTAATTTCTGGGTCTATATGATAAGGTCTACCAGATAGTACTATTCCTTTTTTACCCGTTCTTTTTAAATAGTCTATTACTTCTTCTCCCTTTTTTCTTATATCTAATTTTACTTTTTTATCTTCTTCGTAAGCAGCTTCCACTGCTCTTTTTATATCATAAAGACTTATATTAAAATCAGCTTTAAATTCTTCATAAAGTCTTTTAGATAACTTCTTTTTATTATCTAAGGAAAGAAATGGATTCATATATCTTATATTTTTCTCTCTAATTACATCCATATTATTCTTTATAACTTCCGAATAAGAAATTACCATAGGACAATTATAGTGATTGTTAGCTTCTTTTTGTTCTTTTTGTTCAAAAGCTACAGCGGGATAAAATATAAAGTTTATCCCCCTATCTACAAGACTTTTGATATGCCCATGAACTATTTTAGCTGGATAGCACGCTGATTCTGAGGGAATAGTATCTATTCCTAAATCATATATTCTTTTACTAGATCTTGGAGACAATTCTACTCTAAATCCTAGTTTTGTAAAGAATGTAAACCAGAACGGATAGTTTTCATACATGTTTAAAACCCTTGGGATTCCTACTACTCCTCTTTTAGCTTCTTCTTTTTTTAATGGAATATAATTAAATATCCTTTTATATTTATATTCATACAAATCTGGGACTTTATTTTCTATTTTTTCTTTTCCTTCTCCTCTTTCACATCTATTACCTGATACAAATTGTGTACCATCAGAAAATTTATTAATAGTTAAAAGACAATTATTTTGACATTTACCGCATCTTTTCATTTCTGTTTCTACAGAAAACTTCTCCAACTGCTCAATTGTAGCTAATGTACTTTTATATCCTTCTTCGTATCTTTCTTTAGCTATAAGTGCAGCCCCAAAAGCTCCCATAAGTCCTGCTATATTAGGTCTTATTGCTTCTCTTTGTGATATAAGTTCAAAAGCTCTTAAAACTGCTTCATTATAAAAAGTTCCTCCTTGAACTATTATTTTCTTTCCCATTTCCTTAGGATCTCTTATTTTTATTACTTTTAAAAGAGCATTCTTTATTACTGAATAAGAAAGCCCTGCTGATATATCTCCTATAGTAGCTCCTTCTTTTTGAGCTTGTTTAACTTTAGAATTCATAAATACAGTACATCTTGATCCTAAATCCACTGGATTTTTAGATGTTAATGCCTCTTTAGAAAAATCTTCTACAGTCATTTTTAAAGAATGAGCAAAGGTTTCTATAAAAGATCCGCACCCTGATGAACAAGCTTCATTAAGCATAATGCTTTCTATAATACCATCTTTTATAATTAAACATTTCATGTCTTGTCCACCGATATCCAAAATAAAATCTACTCCAGGACTAAAAAATTCTGCTGCCTTATAATGGGATATAGTTTCAACCTCTCCAATATCTACATTTAATGCAGCCTTTATTAACTTTTCTCCATAACCTGTAACTACAGAATTTAAAATCTGAGTTTCTTTAGGCAATTTTGAATATAAATCTTTAAGTATCCTTATTACAGATTTTAAAGGGTTTCCTTCATTGCTTCCATAACTTGAGAATAATAATTCCCCTTGTTCATCTATAAGGGTAACCTTAGTAGTAGTAGACCCTGCATCTATTCCTAAATAACAATTTCCTTTAAAATCCTGTAAGCTTTTTTCAACTGCTTTATGTTTTTCATGCCTATTTTTGAACTTAATATATTCTTCTTCATCAACAAATAAAGGTCTTAACGTTGCTACAGATTCTAACTTAATATTCTCTAATTCATTTAATTTATCTAATAAATATTCCAATTTAACTATTTTATTATCCTTTTCAGTTAAAGCAGCTCCCATAGCAACAAATAACTGAGAATTTTCTGGGAAAATAACCTGATCCTCATTTAACTTTAATGTTTCTATAAATCTTTTTCTAAGTTCAGATAAAAAATAAAGAGGTCCTCCTAAAAAAGCTACATTCCCCTTTATAGTTTTACCACAAGCAAGTCCCCCTATAGTTTGATTAACTACTGCTTGAAAAATAGAAGCAGCTATATCTTCCTTTGTAGCTCCTTCATTAATCAGCGGTTGTACATCTGTTTTAGCAAAAACTCCGCATCTTGCTGCTATAGGATGTATAACTTTATAATTTTTTGCAAGTTCATTTAATCCTTGTGCATCTGTTTGTAAAAGAGAAGCCATTTGATCTATAAATGCACCAGTTCCTCCAGCACATGTTCCATTCATTCTTTGGTCTATTCCATCATCAAAGAAAGTAATCTTAGCATCTTCTCCTCCTAGTTCTATAGCTACATCCGTATTTACAGCAAATTTTTTTATAGTATTTGTACAAGCTACAACTTCCTGTATAAAAGGTATGTCGAACCACTTTGACACAGAAAGGCCACCAGAACCTGTGACCATAATACTTACACTATAACCCTTAAATTTATTAAAAGTATTTTTTATTAATTTACCTATTGTATTTTTTATATCAGAAAAGTGCCTTTCATAAACACTATATAATATGTTGTAATTTTTATCTAATATAACTATTTTTATAGTTGTTGAGCCTACATCTAAGCCCATTCTTAGTATTTCTTTCATATATAATCACCTTTTTACATTAAATATTAAAACAACGAAATAAGTTTATAAATATTTTAACTTAATAAAAAATATATTGCTAGATTCATATTAACTATGCATATTATATACTTTTAATAACCATTATTCAACTAAACATTATGTGATAGAATATACCCTTTCCCAATTATTACAAGTGACTCTGCATAATATTATTCTTTGCTATATCCATTGTTTCATTTATGTTTTTTTATAATAACACTTAATTATTATAATATCTACAACCTAAAATTATTAATTTCTTATTATAGGTCTATGCTTAATTCCATTTATTAATAACATTTATTATAACTTGCTCATATAATAAATCAAGATAAAGCTTACTTTCTAACAATTAGGAGATGATAACATGGATAAAGTAATAGTTGAAAATATTTTTATGAACTACCATTCTTTAAAAGGAAGCACACCTGCCTTAAAAGATATTTCTTTTTCTATTAAAGAGGGTGAATTTGTTAGTATAGTCGGTCCTTCTGGTTGTGGGAAATCAACTCTTTTAAATATAATAGCTGGCCTTATTCCTCAATCTAGTGGTGACATATATATAGATGGCGAAAAACAAAAATCTATTTCTCCTAAAATAGGTTATATGTTTCAAAAAGATCACTTATTTAATTGGTTAACAGTACTAGATAATATAACCCTTGGGTTAAAAATACAACATAAATTAAATAGTGAAAGAAAAGACACTATAGAAAAACTTCTAAAAGATTATGGATTGCTAGATTTTAAAGATCATCATCCTGATGAATTATCTGGTGGTATGAGACAAAAGGTTGCTTTAATTAGAACTCTAGCTCTTAATCCTGAAGTTCTTCTTTTAGATGAACCTTTTTCAGCTTTAGACTATCAAACCAGGTTAAACATTAGTGATGAAATATACAATATAATAAAAAAAGAAGGTAAAACAGCTATAATGGTAACCCATGATATATCTGAAGCTGTTGCTATGTCAGATAGAATACTTGTATTATCTAAAAGACCGGCAAAACTAAAAAGAGATATCTCTATTAACCTTTCAACAAAATGTAGTTCTCCTTTAAAATGTAGAGAAGCTCCAGAATTTAGGGTTTATTTTAATGATATATGGAAGGAGCTGAATGACATATGATAGATGAAAAAAAAGAACAAGAGCTATATATAAAAAAAGTAAATAGCAGAAAAAATAAGATAATAATAACAAGACTTATAATATTAATAGCTATTTTTGTATTATGGGAAATAGCCGGTAATCTAGGTTGGATAGATCCCTTCTTAACTAGTACTCCATCTAGAATGTGGAAAAGTTTAGTAAAAGTCTATAGTGAAGGTACATTGTTTAAACACATATGGATAACCTGTTATGAAACTATTCTAGGTTTTATTTATGGAACATTATTAGGAACTTTTGTAGCTATACTTCTTTGGTGGTCAGATTTTGCTTGTAAAGTTTTAGATCCTTACCTTGTAGTATTAAATGCACTACCTAAAGTAGCATTAGCTCCTATTATAATTTTTTGGGTTGGTAATGGCACAAATGCTATAATAATGATAGCTCTCTTAATTTCTATCGTTGTAACTATAATTTCTGTACTAAATGGATTTAAGGAAGTTGACAAAGATAAAATAAGACTGATGAAAACTTTTGGTGCTACTAAATGGCAAATACTAATTCATTTAATAATACCTGCTACAGTTCCAACTCTAATCTCTACATTGAAAATTAATGTAGGTTTATCTTGGGTAGGCGTTATAATGGGAGAATTTTTAGTAGCAAAAGAAGGATTAGGATTTTTAATTATTTACGGAGGACAAATATCTCAATTGGACATGGTAATGTTTAGTATAATAATATTAGCTATTTTAGCCTATTTAATGTATGCAATAGTAGAGTTTTTAGAAAAAAGAATATCTTTAAAAATTAAACATTAAAAATAATTTATTATTTCAATAAATCTATTTAGAAATTTTTTTCTGAATAGATTTATTTTTTTTGCATAAAAATAACATAAATGGATATTATAATAATACACCTAAGGTTCAAGCATAACTCAGTAAACACAAGGAGGATACATATGAGTTACTTTAATAAAGCTAACAGTTATTATAATACTAAAGATTACGAAAAAGCAATAAATCTATATAAAAAAGCAGCAGAAATTAAAGAAAATGAAGCTTCATCTTTATACAACGCTTCTGTTTGCTTTATAAAATTAAAACAATATGAAAAAGCCATTCCTTTATTAAAAAGAGCTATAGCATTAAAAAAAGATAGTAAATATTTTTTCAATTTAGGCTATTGTCATGCTATGTTAAAAAACAACAAAAAAGCTCTAGTTTACTTTAATACAGCTTGGGCTTTAAATCATAAAGATGAAGATTGTGAAAAAGCTATTAATATTATAGTTAAAAATTTAAAATAATATAAATCCCCCTTAAATGTGAATATAAAATTAATTAATTTAATTATTTTAACTATAATATAAAATATAAAAAATGATAGTAACTTTTATATAAAAGTTACTATCATTTTTTTACCATTCTCCTGCAATTTGAGATTTTCTATGATCTATATCAAACCTTTTGGTGTCAAAATAGTTTCCACCTTTATAAAAAGTTGTATCTACATTGATCCATTTTCCTTCTTCAGGTATATATACCTGATTCCATGCATGACTTACCCAACTTACACCATTAAATCCTTCTCCTGTAACTAATCTTACTTTTATATCATTTGCTCTGCACATAGCTATAAATAAACATGAATAATCAAAGCAAATTCCACTTTTACTATTAAATGTTGGAATAGCTCCAGATTTTACTTTAAAATTATCTTCTAAAACTTTTTTGGCTTTATCATGATCATAAGATATATTAGTGCCAATCCAATCATATATTATTCTTGCTTTTCCTTTTGATGTAGCATCTTGTGCTGCCAAATGCCTTGCAAAATTATTTATTTCTTTATTAGATTTTATTCCATCTTCTAATGTTACTCCATTATAATAGACAATAGTTTTTTTATCTTTAAAAGCATTGTTATTTTGTGATGAATTTTTTCCTACCTCTTCTTTTACTACTATCTTAAAAGAATTATTTATTATATTAGGTAACTTTTTAGCTATTTTAGAATTTGTAACTGGTATTATCGCTTGCTTACATATATCATTATAAATTTTAGATGATTGAAGATACTTGTTTAAAGTATCGTTTTTAATAAATATAGAAAATACATTTAACACAAAAGCTATTATAAGTACATAACATATAGATTTTGGTATGTTAAATAAAGCTCCAAATATTCTTTTAAATATATTTCCCTTATATCTTAAAATATCTTCTAATTTATCTAGTATAGGATATATTGTTATAGAATTTAAAAGATCTAATATTAGAGATATTATTTTATAAATTATAAATATTATTAAAGGCGTTAATACTACATATACCATAAAAAAATTATTATTCACATATTTTATTATATTTTTAGGTATTCTTTCATATATATCTTTATAAATTCCTGCATTATGTTCTATAAATATTTTTTTACTATAATATATGCCTAAAAATATAGAAATAACAAAAGATATAGTTTTATTTATATCTTCTATATCTAATTTTAAATTTGGAGAGGAAAACTTTGAAAGAAAGCCTTTTAAGATAGGGAAAAAAAACACTGCAGCTAATATCAAAGTAACTGGATTTGTTTTCATATATAACACCAACCTCTTATTTCTTTATTCTATATTATACAAAATACCATTTATACTTCTTTTTACTTCTTCAAAGTTAAATCCCCTTCTCAACAAATAACTACTCAATCTTCTATAAATTTTATTTCTATCATTTTCTGATTTTATTATAATATCATATCTTTTTCTAGCAAGTGCATCAATATTATCCTTAGAATTATTATTTTCATTCTCACAATGGGAATTTTTATAAAATTTATTTAAACTTTTATCATTATATTCTAAATTATTATTTAATTTTATATCTTTATCATCTAAGTACATATTATCATTGTCTATTTGTAATAAATTATTACATTTAATCTCATTTATTATCCACTCAGCGATATTAGAATTATATCCTTTTGATATAATATATGACCATATTTTCTTGTATATTTTAAATTTATCTTTTTCCCTTGATATCATAATTTTAAATTTTTTTTCCACTAATTTATAAGCTATTTTTTTTTCTTTTTCCTCATCTATATTATTTATCTTTTCAATTAATAAGCCTTCCTTTATCCCTTTATTTAAAAGAGCATATTTTATTTTGTTTCTCCCATAAATATTTAATTTTTCTCTTATATACATATCACAATATTTATCATCATTTATAAAATTATACTCTTTCAAAAAATTAACAACACTATTTATAGTATCTTCCTCATATTCCTTTGAATATAATTTTTCTTTAACTTGGCTCTCTGTCTTTAAAGATTTTTCTATATATTTTAACGCATAATTCTTTGCCTTTATATAATTATCCTCTTTAATTATATCATTAAGATCATTTTCATCTATATCCTTACCTTTTTTAAGATTATGATAGTATATTAATTCTGAACTACAAGCAAATTTAAATTCTTCATTTATATAAATATTTACCCTATCTTTGTTCCTTTTTTGCATTTCTATTTTAGTTATAATATTTGACATATTTTTACGCTCCTAAAACAGTTATTGATTTAAAAGTATGTGTATTGTAGGTTTATTTAACACTTTATTAGCTACATTATATATATCTTCTTCTTTTATTCCATCTAAATCCTTCATATCTTCATAAAATTGAAAAATATTTTCCTTATCTATTATTTGATGAAAAGCATAATTCCCTATATCAGTTACATCTTCTAAAGTAAATGCAATGGCTGTTTTTAGTATCTTCTTCATTAGATTTATAGTATTATCATCAAAGCCTACATTTCCTTTTTTTATACTTTCTATACAGTTATTTATTACATTTAAAGTTTCATCTACATTTTCTCTGCCTACTGAAGTATATACATATAATGTTTTTACATGAGGTGATAAATCTAAATCTGTATATACATCATATGCAAATCCTCTCTTTTCTCTAAGTTCCCTAAATAGTATAGAATTTCCACTTTCACCTAATCTATGACTTAATATTGTAAGGGCTAGTTCCTCTTTTTTACTCAAACCATGTAGTGTAAATAAATACACCACTGTACTTTGTTCTACATTATTTTTATAAGAAATTTTTTTCAAGAATCTATTTTTTTCCTCTAATACCTTTTCTCTTTTAAATTCTTTCCATAACCAATCTTTAAAATACTTTTCTACAATACTCACTACATAATTATGTGGAAAATCTGAAACTATAGATATAAAACAATTATTAGGTACATAATATCTTTCATAAAATTCTATAAGATTATTCCTAGTAAAAGATTTTACTATTTTCTCATTTCCTAACGTATCATATTTTAATGGACTTTTATCAAAAGCTGTCTCATTTGCTTTTTTAAATGAATAATCCTCTAAATCATCCTTACTACCTCTTATTTCTGATAAAACTACTTCTCTTTCCCTTTCTATTTCTTCTTGGGGAAATATTGAGTTTTGAAACATATCTCCTAAAATTTCTACAGATTTTTCTAATTCTTCTTGTAAAACAGTTATACTACATACTGTAGAATTACTATCCGTATATGCATTATATTCTCCACCTAAATTTTCTAATTCTCTATTTAAAGTCTCATTATCTCTATATTTAGTTCCTTTAAAAAGCATGTGTTCTATAAAATGACTTATCCCCTTTTCTTTTTCATTTTCATATATAGAACCTATCTTTATTCCTGCATGAATAGCAGCTATTTGGGTATCTTTTTTTATAGTAACCAAAGTTATACCATTTTTTAATATAGTTTTTTTAGCATCATACATTTACATCACCTTTTTAAATTACATATTTACACTATTATAGTTTATAAATATAGACCTGTACATAGTTTAAGCAAAGTATTTATATAATTGACTATATTAGTCAAAAGTATTAAACTATATAGGTGCTAGGGTATATAGTTTAATTTGAAATTTATTATATACAATATAGACAGTTCGTAACCATCCTGTCTTTAATAAAAACTATGGAGGTATTATTATGAATTTACAGAACAAAAAGGTTTCTAATCTAGTATTTTCAGCAGTTATTGCTGCTATTTACACTGTATTAACCTTACTTTTAGCACCTATAAGTTATGGTCAAATTCAAGTAAGAGTTTCAGAATCTCTAACTTTACTACCTTTCCTATCTTCTTATTCTATATGGGGAGTTTTTTTAGGTTGTATTATTTCTAATTTAATAGGTGGAAATGGAATTATTGATATAGTATTCGGTTCATTAGCCACATTAATATCCGCTATATTAACTTATTATATAGGAAAAAGCAACTTAAAACTTAAGAAATATCTAGCACCCCTACCACCAATATTCATAAATGCAGTGGTAATTGGTTTTATTTTAAACTACACCTTAAAACTTCCATTACTACTTTCAATGATTTGGGTGGGATTAGGAGAATTTATTTCTTGCTATGTACTGGGGTTAATACTTATATCAATAATAGAAAAGAATAAAAAACTTATGTCTTATTTTAAACATTAAATTTTAAAATATAGATTTACCAAGGAGAGAACTTATATGGGAAAAGTAAAATTTAAAGGCAGTGCTATGTTAAATCCTGTACCAGTAGCGCTAATAACCACTAAAAATAATGAAAAAACTAATGTATTCACAGTAGGCTGGATCGGAACAGCCTGCACCAAACCACCTATAATTAGCATAGCTATAAGACCTGAAAGACTTTCTTTTGATTATCTAAAAAACAATCCAGAATTGGTAGTTAACCTTCCATCTAATAATCTAGTTAGGGCAGTTGATTATTGTGGTGTACGTTCTGGTAAAACTAATGATAAAATAAAAGAATGTAATTTTACATTAAAAGATTCAAATAAAATAAATGTTCCATATATAGAACAATGTCCTATAAATTTAGAATGTAAAGTTATGGATATATTGCCTTTAGGAACTCATCATTTATTTTTATGTGAAGTGCTCTGTACTGATGTAAATGAAGATTTAATAGATGAAAAAGGTAAAATTCATTTTGAAAAAGCAAATTTAATCTCTTATTCTCATGGAGAATACTATGCTTTACCGCAAAAATCTTTAGGCAAATTTGGGTATTCTGTACAAAAAAAGAAGAAAAAAAAGAAGTATAATAAATAATTTTTATTATGATATAAAAATCCCTTGCATATATTAATATAAAGGGGGTTTTTTTATGTCTAATTTTAAAAAACTATTTTATACATTAATTTTTATATTAATAATAGAAATTATTTTAATATTAGTGTCTCATCATAAACAGGAAAAAATTAAAACTATTCCCACAGATAAAACTAATATAGCTATACTTATAGATATAAATTCAAATAACATAGACATTTATAAAAATAAAAAAATAATAAAAAGCTATAACAAAAAACCCTCTGCTCCACCTCTAATAAGTAATTTAAAAATAATAAACAAAGGCAATTATAGCAGTGGTTTGCAGATAGATTTATAAAGCTATATTTTTTAAGGTAAATACCTTATATAAAAAATAATATATAACATTCTATAATATAACAAATTTATTTATAAAGATAAAAAATTGTATTATATTTCTTCGTTATTCTATCTTTTATTAAATAGAATAACGAAGAAATATTGACTATATTATTTAGACATTTCTTTAGATTTTGTTGCACAATCTCTAAGTGCTTCTATAATAGCATTCCTAAATCCATGTTTTTCAAGAGTTGCTACAGCTTCAATTGTAGTACCTCCTGGTGAGCAAACCATATCCTTTAATGCACCTGGATGCATTCCTGTTTCTAAAACCATTTTTGCTGATCCTAATACAGCTTGAGCTGCAAATTTATAGGCCTTATCTCTTGGCATCCCTTCCAACACAGCTGCATCTGCCATAGCTTCTATAAACATATAAACATAAGCTGGAGATGAACCACTTACTGAAGTCACTGCATCCATCAATTTTTCTTCTACTATTTCAGCTTTCCCAAAGCTTTCAAATATATTTATAACTTCTTGTATTTCTTCTTTAGAAACTAAATCATTAGGACATATAGCAGACATACCTTCTCCAACTAATGCAGGAGTGTTAGGCATTACTCTAACTATTTTTATCCTTTTTCCAAACATGGTTTCAGTATCATCTAATGCTTTACCTGCTGCAATAGTAACTACTATAACTTCTTTTTTAACACTATCTTTTATACCTTTTATAACTATTGGATATAAATTCGGTTTTACAGATAAAACTAATATATCTACTTCTTTAGCTAATTTATTGCTATCTGTTGTTACTCTAACACCAAACTTTTCTTTAGCAATTTCTAATGTCTTCTCATTTAAATCTGATAATATAATATTTTGTGAAGCAACTAATTTTGAACTAACTATACCTTCCACCATTGCTTGTCCCATGTTTCCGGCACCAATGAAACCAATTATTTTATTCATAAGAATTTCCTCCTAATATAAATTTATTACTAGGAGAAAGATTTTAATTATAAATTTTAATTCTTTCTCCTAGTTTTTTAGTTTTTACTCTTCTTTACAAGAATATATTGATTAAATCAATCTTTACTTAAAATTCTTGTTCTGTTCTTTCTATTATCTCATTTTGTAGAACTTTATCCAAGTTGTTGAAATAATCACTATATCCAGCAACACGAACTATTAAATCTTTATATTCATCTGGATTTTGTTGTGCTTTTAGTAAGGTTTCTTTACTTATAATATTAAATTGAATATGATGTCCATCCATTGTAAAATAAGCCCTTACCAAATTTGCCATATTATTTATTCCTTCTTCCCCTTGAACTACTGAAGGAACAAATTTTTGATTTAATAAAGTACCACCAGTTCTTAAATGATCCATTTTAGCTGCTGATTTTATAACACCTGTTGGGCCATTTACATCTGCTCCTTTTGATGGAGAAATACCTTCTGATACTGGAAGGTTGGCTTTTCTTCCATCTGGAGTAGCATTTATAACTGATCCAAAATAAACATGACATGTTGTTGGTAACATATCTATTCTATAAAATCCACCTCTACCATTAGGTCTTCCATTCACTTCATTATAATAAATATCAAATACTTCTTTCATTATTTTATCTGCATAATCATCATCATTCCCATACTTAGGAGTTTTATTTTTAACTAAATTGTATATATCCTCATGTCCTTCAAAATTAGATTTTAATGCTTCCATTAACTCTTCCATTGTTATATTCTTCTCATCAAAAACTTGATATTTAATTGCTGATAAGCTATCTGTTATAGTGCCTATACCAACACCTTGAATATAACTAGTATTATATCTTGCTCCTCCTGCATTATAATCCTTTCCTTTTGATATACAATCATCTGTAACAACAGATAAAAATGGCACTGGCATTAGTGTGGCATACAACCTTTCTATCACTCTATTACCATTTATTTTTATATTAATAAAATGATTAACTTGTTTTTTAAAGGCATTTATTAAGTCTTCATAAGTTTTTAAAGTACTTACATCTCCTGTTTTAAGCCCTAATTGTTTGCCAGTTTGAGAGTCAACACCATTTAACAATGTTATTTCTAATATTTTAGGTAAATTAAAATATCCAGTTAATATATATGCTTCTTTACCAAAAGCTCCAGTTTCAACACAACCACTAGTTCCTCCACATCTGGCATCTTCTATAGATTTTCCTGCTCTTAATAGTTCTTGAACCACAGCATCAGCATTAAATATTGATGGTTGCCCCCATCCTTTTCTTATAACTTCACAAGCTTTTTTCAAAAATCTTTGTGGAGTTTTTTTACTTATCTGCACATTAGAACTTGGCTGCAACAACTTCATTTCATCTATTACTTCAAGTACTAAATAACTTACATCGTTAACGCCATCTGATCCATCAGATTTAAGTCCACCACTATTTATATTTGCAAAATCAGTATATGTTCCACTTTCTTTTAAAGTTATTCCCACCTTTGGTGGTGCTGGTTGATTATTAAATTTAACCCAAAAACATTGCAATAATTCTCTAGCCTGTTCTCTATCTAATGTTCCTTCTTCTATCTCTTTTTTATAGAATGGATATAAGTGTTGATCTAGTCTACCAGGATTAAATGCATCCCAAGGATTTAATTCAGAAATTACACATAAATGAACAAACCAGTACATTTGGATTGCTTCTCTGAAAGTTCTTGGAGCATGAGCTGGTACCCAATTACACACTTCAAATATTTCCATAAGTTCTTTTTTTCTTATTGGATCTATCTCTTTTTCTGCTAATTTAGCTGTATATTCTGCATAACGATTTCCATAAATTATTATAGCATCACATGCTATATCCATAGCATCTAATTGTTCTTTCTTGTCCAATGCTTCATCATCATTTAAATAATCTAGTTTACTTATAGCTTCTTTTATTTGTTCTTTTATATCTAAGAAACCCATTTTATAATACTTATCTCCACCTGCAGTATGGCCTGGTCCCCTTTGTTCCATAAATTCAGTAAATATACCAGCTTCATAGCAAACCTTCCATTCTGGAGCCATTCTTTCTAATATTTTATGTCTCATAGATCTTCTTTCCCAAAAAGGAATAATTAATTCTTCTTGTATTTTTTTATCTTCTTCAGTTGTTTTAAAAGATATTTTTTCACGTTTATCCATTATATCAAAGTCTTCAACTGTATGGCAGCACAATTCCGGATAAGTTGGTGTAGCTGCTGCAGCTTCTCCTCTCTCACCTACTATAAGTTCTCCATCATAAATACAAAGTTCTTTTTCCTTTATTAATTCTTTTAAAACTAATGCTCTTAATACTGGAATTGATACTGTTCCTTCATATTTCTTATAAACATCAGTAACTATTTTAGTTCTCTCCATGGAAATACGTGGCACAGCCTTTAAACTTTCTTCTCTTAATTTTTTAACTCTGTCTGTCATCATAATTAATTACCCCCCTATTTTTACTTTCATTCCAGCCTGATTAAATTTTTCTGCTATTTCATTCATTTTTTTATCTGATGGCTTTTCATCACCAGTTAATTTGTAATTCATTTTAAGTCTTTTATATTTATCCATACCCATTTTATGATATGGCAATAAATTTACTTGAATCAGATGTAATTTCGATATAAATTTAATCGTTTCATCTATATTTTTATTGTTATCGTTTACATTTCCTATAATAGGAATTCTTAAATATATATTATGACCATACTTAGATAACAATTCTAAATTTTTAAGTATAATTGTGTTTTCCACTCCTGTATATTTTCTATGAATTTCATTATCCATTAACTTTAAATCATATAAAAATAAATCTATTTTGTCTCTTATTTTATCAAATTTATCCCAAGATACATATCCACTAGTATCCATAGTAGTATGTATTCTTCTTATCTTGCATTCTTCCAATATTTCATTTATAAAATCAACATGGAGCATTGGTTCTCCGCCTGAAAATGTAACTCCTCCACCAGATTGTTCATAAAATACTTCATCTTTTATTATTTCTTTTACTACTTCTTGTGTTGTGACATCTCTCCCTACATATTCTCTTGCATTGTTGGGACAAAAGTTTGTACACTTTCCACAGAAATCACATTTTTCTTCATCTGTTACCGGAATATTGTTTTCCATTGTTATAAGTTTCTGAGGACATCTTTTAATACAAATTCCACAAGCTGTGCATCTTTCCTGAAAAAACATTATTTCATGTTCTTTTCTTTGAGTTTCTGGGTTATGACACCACCAGCAATTTAAAGGACATCCTTTAAAAAACACAGTTGTACGTATTCCAGGTCCATCATGAACTGAAAACTTTTGAATATTAACAATAGTACTCTTATTCAAATAAACCGCCCCCCAAACTATTGCTTTATTAAATCTACTTTATTAAATTTTAATATTTTTCTTCTTTAAACATATTAGGAGTATGAACTGTTAACAATTTTACAGGTTTACTAGTATAATTTGCCCAATTATGATTTATACTTGAATCATAATGTGCACTATCTCCAGGATATAATTCCTTCTCATCATCATTGATAAATAATGTAAGTATACCCTCTAGTACATAAATAAATTCTTCTCCTTTATGTTGATAAGAAATAATATTTTCTTTACTATCTGTAGGAAGTATTTCTATTAATCTTGGCAAGAAATTCTTATCTTCTAAATCATTGCTAAGATTGTATTTTATAAATCTATTATTTTCTACTTGTAATATCTCTTTTTCATAACTTCTAAGTACTATTTTTTTATTTTTTTTAGGTGCTTGAAAAAAATATGTCAAACTTACATCCAATTCTTTAGCTATTTTAGCTAAGGAATCTATGGCTACAGTTGTTAGTCCCCTTTCTAACTGTGATAAAAAACCTATTGAAAGATTTGTTCTCTCACTCAATTCTTTTAAAGTTAATTTTTTATTAGTTCTCAAATTTTTTATTTTTTTACCTATATCATCTATCATAATTAATCTCCTTAAATTACTAAATTTTATATAATATATTATTATATCATAGAAAATTAGCAATACTTAACTTCAAATATATATGCGTATGCACAAATTTTAAGTATAGGTAAAATTTATTCTCCTACATAATTTCTAAATTAAAGGATTGATTTTATTATGGTATTATTTCCAATATTTTTAAATTAATATCATATCCCTTTTAACTACTTATTATTTTCGATAGATTGTTAAAATATTATTAATCTCTTTAATTCAAATTATAATATATTAGATATATAAAGTCTAGTATTTTTTGATAATAATTAAATTTTATTTCATCAATATGAAAACACTCTTTATTTTATTATAATAATAATTAATTAATAATTAAATTCTATATTATTTTTATTATTAATAGTGAATATCTATTTTTAAAATAAGTGTTTTATTACTTAACCATATACATTTTATTTATCTATATAATTAATTTCACATATAAATAATAATATTTTTTAATATTACTTAAATAAATTTTTATTCTCATTTTAATTTTTTTTATTTAGAACTAAAATTATTTAGAATTAGAACGAATAGTCATCGTATAAAAAAAAAAGAGTCTCAAAATAGAGACATCCTCTTTTTACAATTTTTAATTTTTCATTTTATTATTCTCTTTAATGTCTTTTAATATATCCACCAATTGACGTTCTGATATTAGCCTAGTATTATATTTTTTAGCATCCATCATTTTAATAGCATTAGCTAAATCACCAAATACCAAATAATCTACATCTTGTGTTACATTATCTACTACTATACAGCTAGCTTCTTTTATCATTTCTTCATAATAACTTGTATCTTTATTTAATACTCCTGTTATACAAAACTTATATCTCTTAATATTTGCATTCTTTTCATCTATAGAAATTGGATTAACATACATAAATAAATTAACTAAAAAAACTTTATTCTTTTTTATACTTTCTAATATTTCTTCACTTATTCCATCTATTCTTTTTAATCTATCACAATTGTTATTATTTATATCTATTACTAAATCCGTAAAATTTAAAAAAGTATGAGCCATAGCTATAGCCTTTTTTTCTGTAACTTTCGGTATAGAACATGCATATATAAATTTTTCAAGACTACAATTCTTAGCTTTATTAATAGATTCTATAAGTTCATCTACATATTCTTTTGTAAGGCTATCTATTTTATACACTTCTTCTTTTTTTAATAAAAAAATATCATAAACATTATTCAGAAATCCATTTTCAAATAAAATATTTATGGTTTCATCATCTAACTTTTTGATATTTAATCCTTTTTCTCCTATCATATGTTTAATTTTATTTATGAAGTTTGCACTATCCATCTATATCTCCCCGTCTTTGTTATATATATTTTATATCTCTTTTTCTAAATTCAAAATCTTTTTTATTAAATCTTCTTTTGCTAAATGACTTAAATCAGGTCTATTTTTAGCTAGATAACAATCTACACAAATACCTTCTATTAAGCTATCCTCTGGCACCTCTTTTCTACAGCTTTTACAAACTATAGTTTCTACTAAATCATCATTTGTTAATTTTTCTCCACAATTTAAACATTCTACCACTTCGTATACAAATTTATTATCTATCTCTTTTAAAATTTGGGGCTCAATTTCTTTTAGCTCCACTATTCCTGGTCTTTTTATAAAAGCTTTAAATATGGTCTTCTTGCAATGCTTACAATGTTTACTCATATATACAACACCCCTAAACACTTTTAAATATTTTATGTGCTATAACAGAATTTGCATCCTCAAGTTCTGCAAGCTCATCTATAGTAATTATATCATCTGAAAAAAGCTTTAAGCTTTCTATATTTCCAATTTTACTTCCAGCATATATTAATACACTTAAAACTTTAAACTCCTTATCATCTTTCATTTTATTAAATTTATTTATAAAATCTGGATGAGTATAACTGTGCCCATCTGTTATAAATACTATATCTGCCTTTTTAAACTTAGATTGTTCTATAACTTCTAATGCCTTTTCAAGAGGTGTTTCAAATAAAGTTCCTCCTCCATCAAATCTTTCTGCTACATCTAATATTTTTTCTGGATCCTTTTTATCTTTTTCTATTATAATAGGTTCTGTAGCATCCTCATTAAACAATATGGCAGCAAAATTTCTCTTCTGATGTTGAGCTATTTCAAGTAATGCTATAGCTACAGCCTTGGACCATTTTTCCTTTATGCCCTTCATACTACTAGACATATCTATGCATATTACCATAGGTCCTTTAGCTTTCAATTTATCTGATTCCAATTCATGCTGTAATAACTGTTTTTGATTAAATTTTCTATAGAATTCTTTTTTAGTTGTCTTATTTACTAAAAGCATTTTTTCACTTGGAAGAGTATGTATTATATCATTACCTATCTTAACAGATTTAATAGCTACAGCTCCATCTTTATGCTTATTCTTTTGATCTTTTAATGCACTTTCTTTAAATCTTCCTATTATATCTGATAACTCTTTTAATTTCTTAGATTTTCTTATTCTCTCTAAAGCTCCTACTTTATCAGAAAAAGAAATTTTGGAAGATTTATTAGGTTTATCCCCTAAGCCCCAATCCTTTATATAAGATGTGGCCTCTCTAACCTCTTCTTCTGCTTCATTAAAAGCTTCTGCCATTTCTTTTGATAAATTTTCTATATCATCTTTACTTTTTTCTAATTCATCACTTAATTCTTCATCTAAATTATCTGCTTGTTTTTCCATATTCTCTAATTCTTCATCTATTTGTTGCATTTTATTTTTCATATCTTCTTCATCTAAATCACTAGTATTATCCTTTAAATTTTCTATATTTTCTTCTAACTCTTGCTTTTCTTGTGATAAATCTTTTATTCTATCTTCTGCTTCTTGCATCTCTACCAACAAATCAGATAAAGTTTTTTGATTATTATGTTTAGGATTATTCCCTTTATTTATAGCTTCTGATTGTTCTTTTTCTTTCTCTTGATCTTTGCTCCATTTTTTTGCTATCTTAACAGCCTTTTTACCTATAATTTCACATCCTATAGCTGAGTTTATTTCATTCAAACTACAATTTTTTCTTAAATTTCGCAAATCTTCTGTTTGAGCTAAGTTTCTAATTATTCTATTATTAATTATAGATGTAGTCTTCATTCTTTCTTCTTTATATATAAATGGTTCATATTTATATAAGAGTAAAAATATATCCTTATATAATTTATCAAATATGGGTAAATACTTCTTACCTTCCCTTACTAAATTTTGCATAGTAGAAGAAACTTCATATATATCTTCATATATATCTAAATCAAATTCATAATGTTTTACTGATTGCTCTTTTTTATATTCTCTTTTCTTTATTCCTAGTATGGAGTCTATATCATCAAAATTATCATTTTTTTCTGTAGAAAGTTTTTCTTCTTCTCTATCTTCTTCAAAAACCACCTGGTAATAATTTAATTTCATTTAGAGACTCCTTTCAAAATAATTATATATCACTATGTCCTTCGAAATTTAAATCTATACCTAAAACTTCTTTCATTATACTTTCATTGTAATCTTCTATATATTTTCTCTTATTAATCATATTTTTTGTATCTTTACCTTTATTTCTGGCTGATTCTATTAATATATTTAATCTTTTAATAATATTTTCTATACTTACTTTAGCTTCAATTGTAGCTCTAATTTTTTCATCTTTATCTTCTATATAATCTATTTCTTCTTTTATTTCATTAAATTTTCTAGTATAATCTCTAACTTTATCATCATAAGGATTTATTACTTTTATAATATTAGTTTCTATAATTGTTATATCATCTATGTCATTCCATAATACATTTTTTAATGCTTCAAGATCCTCTACTATCACATAGTTTCTTCCACATAATAATGCATTTCCCTGAATAACCTTTAAACACTCATTTTTCCTTCTATCCGATATAAAAATTCCATCTCTCTCCAGATTATCCATAAGCTTTATAAAATCTAAATATATATCATCCTTAACTTCTATAATTTCTGTTTTCTTTTGTAGAGCATAAATTTCTTCTAATTTTATTTTTGTATTTACTTTTATTTCATTTTTATTTTTTCTCATATTTATGTAATTTTTGAACATCTTTAACTTATTATCTGTATCTTTTACATATCCTAAATAATCTCTAAATATTATTCTGTCATATAAGGCATTTAAACTTTCATCATCGGGTATTTCATTACTTGCACAAAACATACTTACTAAAGGAACTTTTATAGCTTTTCCATCATTATAAAATATTTTTTCATTAAGAAGTGGTAACAATATATTTAAAGTAGGCTCGTTACTTTTCCATATTTCATCTATAAACGCAATATGAGCCTCTGGTAATTTGCCACTGGTTTTCCTTAAAAACTTATCCTGTTCCATAGCTTTAATACTGTAAGGTCCTAATATCTCTGCTGGATCTGAAGTTTTGTTTAATAACCATTGAAAATACCTAGCTCCATCTATTCTTTTACATATATTGTATACTAATAAACTTTTACCAGTCCCTGGGGGACCATATAAAAACATATGTTGTCCAATCACTAAAGCTCTTAAAGCATCCTTTATAACTTCTTCACGTTCTACAAAAAAATCATTAAGCTCTTTTTCTATAAAGTTTATTTTTTTAAGTCCACTTTCATAAAAACTATCTATTTCTTTTGAATCCATTTCTATTGCCAAATTATCCTCAATTTTAATTTCTTCTTTATTGTTATTTTTTGCATATTGAGATTTATATTCTTCTTTTTCTAAACTTAGTCCTTCAAAAAAATCATCAAACTCTTGCATTCACTTACCTCCTAGTTATAAGTTTGTATATATTATAATTCCATATTTATATTTTATATCAATACATTATTCTGTTAAATATTTATTTATATTAAACAATAAAGTTTCATTTTCTATAAACTTTCACTTGTATATTACAATAAAAATCCTAGCTATTCAACTCAATTTTAGCAAAATTTCTTTTTTTCTGACTTTTTTACCTAGATTTTGATATTTAAATTTGTCTAATTAGATTAGAAGGAGTTTTACAAAATTTATAGAACAATATATAATATAATAGCTGTTATAGGTTTAAAATTCTTAAAATTATCCTTTATATAACATTTCTTATCTATGTAAAGAGATACTTTTTTTAGTGTGTATAAGTGTATGTAATAATTTATAAAATTTAAAAAATTAATCTAAATTTAATTTTTTATTGTCATATAAAATTACCCTTTATTATTGTTATTTTTCTTTTTTAAAAGTTAAATTTTTAACCTAACAATAAAAAATTTAATTTTTAAAACTATCACAATACAAACTAACAAATTTTTATAATATTATATTTTAATATACAATTATTTAACCCCAATAAATTTTAAAATACATTACATAAGGAGGAAATTTAAAATGAGTTTTCAATTACCAAAATTTACACCACCAGATTTTACACAAGATTTTCTTGTTAAATCACCAGATGTTAAAATAGGCGAAGTAGAAAAAGATGGAGTAGCTCCTTCAGGATTTCATATAACTTCTGTATTCCCAGAATATTTTAAGGTTAAAGGAGAATGGGTTTTACCATTTCAAACATCTTTAGATTGTGCTGCAATAGTTAAAGATGATAATACTGTAGAAGTTGTAGAATTTAGAAGTCTTAAAGTTGGAGATAAAGTTATATTAGGAAAATCCATAGATGGAAGCGAAGGTATATATAAGCATAATGGAGGATTTGATAATATACCAAAGGTTGGATTCGGAAGATCTGTTGAATCTTCTTTTTCAAAAGACTATAAGGAATTATATGAAATATTAAAATATGAAAAAGAAAATAATGGACATATAGTTTGGGTTTTAGGACCTGCTGTTGTATTTGACCATGATACTAGAGTGGCTTTATCAGAACTTGCAGAAAAAGGATTTGTAAACGCTCTTATGGCTGGTAACGCTATGGCTACTCATGATTTAGAGGGTGGACTTTTAGGTACTGCTTTAGGACAAAACATATATACTCAAGAATCAGTACCGATGGGTCACTATAATCACTTAGATCTTATAAATGAAGCTAGAAGAGCTGGCTCTATAGAAGCTTTACTTGCTGAAGGGAATGTTAAAGATGGATTTATAAAAGCTTGCGTAGAACATAATATTCCAATAGTTCTTGCAGGATCAATAAGAGATGACGGTCCACTTCCTCCAGTTTATCATAATGTAACTTGTGGGCTTGATGCTATGAAAGAACAAGCTCAAAAGGCAACTGTTATAATTTGTCTTGCCACAGTTCTCCATTCCGTAGCAACTGCAAATTTAGCTTCATCTTATAAAGTTGTAGATGGAAATGTTAAACCAGTATATGTTTATTCTATAGATATTGCTGAATATGCAGTTAACCAAGTAGCAGCAGCTAGAGAATATGTAGGAGTTAAAACAATAGTTACTAACGTTCAAGACTTTGTAGTTAATGTTCAAAAGAACGTTCTTTAATATATATTTTACACACTTAATTTTGAAATTTACTAAGATACATTAATATATTATTAGGAGGAGATTTTAAATGAGTTTCGAATTACCAAAATTTACGCCACCAGATTTTACACAAGACTTTCTTATTAAAGCACCGGATTGTAAAACTGAAGAAGTAGTTATAGAAGGAGTTGCTCCTAGACACTATCACGCTTTATCAATATATCCTGAATATTTTAAAATTAAAGGAAAATGGGTAATAGCTAATGAAAGCCGTATGGATACTGTTGCAGTTGTTACACCAGAAGATGGTATAGAAGTTGTAGAATTTAGAAATCTTAAATTAGGAGATAAAGTTGTAGTAGGAAGAACTGAAGATGCTAGTGAAGGTATATATATGTATGCAGGTGGTTTTGTAGCTAAAGACGGAAATTCAGATACCTTTGCATTTAGAAGTGGTAGATCAAGAGAAACAGCTTTCTCTAAAGACTATGATGATTTATATGAAATAATGAAATATGAAAAAGAACATAACGGAAAAATCACTTGGGTTCTAGGACCATCAATTGCATTAGATGACGAATCAAGAGCAGCTTTTGCTTCCCTTGTAGAAAATGGATATGTTAATGCGATTTTATCAGGAAATACTCTTGCAACCTATGACTTAGAAAAAGGAATGTTCGGAACAGTTTTAGGACAAGAAACTTTTGAAGCTGAAAATAATGCTCACTATAATTATATGGAAGCTATAAATGAAGCTAGAAAGGCTGGTTCTTTAGAAGAGCTTATGGCTTCTGGAAAAGTTAAAGATGGTATACTAAAAGCCTGCGTAGAAAAAGATGTTCCTGTAGTACTTGCAGGTACTATAAGAGATAGACTTACTCTACCTAATGTTTACGATAATGTATATGAAGCTCAAGATGCTATGAGAAAGCATACAAGAAAATCTACAATGCTTATATGTTTATCTACAGTACTACATACTATAGCTTCAGGAAATATGACACCATCTTACACAGTAAGAGATGGCGTTGTTAGACCAGTATATATCTATTCTATAGATATACAAGAGTTCTCAGTTAATAAACTATCAGATAGAGGTACTCTAGAAGTTAAAACTCTAGTTACAAATGCCCAAGATTTTATCAAAAATATAGCTAAAGCATTAGTTAAGTAAATTTTTAAAATGAGAGTGTCTCAAAATAAAATTAAATCTATTTTGAGACACTCTCATTTTTTATTTTACTTATACACTATATCTAATGTTTATTATTATTTTGTAAGATAATTTTTTCAAATAATTTCTTATATTTTTGTAAATTATTTTATTTTTATAATCTCTTATATTCTTATGAATTATTCTATTTTTATAAGTTAGCCTATCCTTTACTTATAATTATATATAACCACATAATTTTCATAAAACTAAACTTATTTTATTATTCAACTTCAATAGCTGCTACAGGACAAGAATCCCTTGCTTCTTCAGCTAAATGTATCACTTCTTCAGGAACATTCTCATTTTCTACTATAACATGAGCTTTTCCATCATCTTTCATTTCAAATACCTCGCTACATATAGTAGGACATAATCCACATCCAACACATGTATCTTTATATACATAAGCTTTCATAAGTATCCTAGTTTAATTAAAAACTAGAATTTTTCACCTACCCTTCAAAATTTATATTAGTATCCTTTAGTAATCACCTTTTATCCTAAATTTTTTAGTAAATTTTATTAATTATTATATTCTTAATAAAGGCTTAAATATATTCTTTGCAAATGAAAAAATATTATTACTATGTATAATGAATAGTTAATATATATTTGTCAATAATTTAAAAAGAATTATAAATTAAAGGAGTAAAATTTATGAAAGTAGGAATACCTAAAGGGTTGCTTTATTGTAAATATAATATATTTTTTCACAGTTTTTTTGAAGAATTAGGTGCTGAAATTATAACTTCTTCAAATACTAATAAAAATATATTAAATAATGGAGTAAAGCTTTCTGTAGATGAAGCTTGTCTTCCTATGAAAATTTTTCATGGACATGTATTCTCTATTAAAGATAAATGCGATATTATATTACTTCCTAGAATAATGCAAATAGAAAAAAATAAATATATATGTCCTAAGTTTTGCGGGTTGCCAGAAATGGTTATAAATAATATCCCTAATATGCCCAAAACTATTACATATCCAATCTACTATCACTCAAAATATAACCTTAAAAATTGGGCTTTAAAGGCTGGACTAAATATAACTAAAAATATTCCTAAAATATTAAAGTCTTATAACATAGCTATAAGAAATCAAGAAAAATATGATACAGGTATAAATATATTATCATCTAATTTGAATATAGCACTATTAGGTCATCCTTATAATGTTTATGATAATTATGTAAATATGAATGTAGTAAATGTTCTCAGAAATTTAAATATAGGTATAATAACTGAAGAATTTGTAAGTGAAGATAATAAAAATAAATATGTAAACGAATTATTCAAAGAACCTTTCTGGAGTTTTGCAAAAAATTCTTATGGAGCTGCTGCTTATTTAGGTAGTAAACATAAGGTAGATGGAATTATATATATATCTTCTTTTGGTTGTGGAATAGACTCTATAGTAATAGATCTTATAAAAAATAAATTAAAAAATTTTCCTATATTAATTCTAAAAGTGGATGAACAAACAGGAGAAGCAGGTTTTTACACTAGAATCGAGGCCTTTACAGATATGTTAGAAAGGAAGTGTATTTAAATTGAAAGTTACCTTCCCACATCTAGGTAATAGCTGCTATGCGGCTAAAGCAATTTTTGATACTTTAGGTATTGACTACATAATTCCTAAAGCAAGTAATAAAAAAGCCTTAGAACTAGGTTCACTTTATTCACCAGATGAAATATGTCTTCCTTTTAAAATAATGATTGGAAATTATATTCAAAGTATAAAAGAAGGTGCAGATACCATTGTAATAGCAGGTAGTTGTGGTCCTTGTAGATTTGGAGAATATTGTGAACTTCAAATGAATACCTTAAAAAAATTAGGTTATAATCTAGACTTTATAGTTATAGACTCCCCTAAAGATATAGGTAAAGATGAATTTTTAAAAAGAATAAATAAAATAGCAATTCATAGTAATACAAATTCCAGGAAAAAATTTGCTTCATTAATATATGGTTTAAAAATAATAAATTTAATGGATTCCTTAGATAAAAAAGCAAAAATGAAAGCTGGTTACGAAATAAATAATGGAGACTGCAAAAAAATTCTTTGGGATTGCAAAAATGAAATTTTAAATTGCAGAACTGCAAAAGAGATGATTGACTTAGTAAATAATTATCATAAAAAATTGAAAGAAGTACCCATTGACAAATCAAAAAATCCATTAAAAATAGCTATAATAGGAGAAATTTATACTATAATTGAACCTTTTTCAAATCTTTATATTGAAGATAAATTAATGGATTATGGTGTTTGTACTTCTAAAGCTCTATACCCTAGTTGGTGGGTAAAAAATACCGCTCTATCCCCTTTTAATTTAGATTGCCTTTCATTAAAAAAAGCTTCTAAAAAATATTTATCTTTAAGTATAGGTGGATATGGAAGAGAATGCATTGGGGAAGCTGTTCTTGCTAAAAAAAATGGATTTCATGGAGCTATTCAAATTTTTCCTTTAGGATGTATGCCAGAGATTGTTTCTAAATCTATACTTCCTACTATATCCAAAAATGAAAACTTCCCTATTATGTCTCTTGTGGTAGATGAAATGACGGGAGAAGCAGGATATTCAACTCGTATAGAAGCTTTTATAGATTTATTAGAAAGGAGAGAAGAAAATGTATTATATGGGAATTGATATAGGTTCTGTAAGTACAGATATTGTAATTATTGATGAAAATTCAAATGTTATTGATTCTTTGTATTTAAGAACCAAAGGAAACCCTATAAAAACTATACAAGAAGGCTTTAAAATATTAAGTAATAAATATGATAGCAAACAAATAGGTGCTGTAGGTACTACTGGTAGTGGAAGAATTATAGGTTCTTATTTAATAGGTGCTGATGCAGTAAAAAATGAAATAACTGCTCATGCTATAGCTTCCTTAAATTTAGATAAAAATGTTAAAACAATAATAGAGATAGGTGGCCAAGATTCTAAAATAATACTTCTAAGGAATGGTATAGTTACAAATTTTGCTATGAATACTGTATGCGCTGCTGGAACAGGCTCTTTTCTAGACAGACAAGCAGAAAGATTAGGTATCCCTATAGAAAATCTAGGGGATTATTCCTTAAGAGCAACTTCTTCTGTAAGAATTGCTGGAAGATGTGCTGTTTTTGCTGAATCAGATATGATACATAAACAACAACTAGGTTGCACTAGAGAAAGTATAATAAGAGGACTTTGTGATGCACTTGTTAGAAATTATTTAAATAATGTTGGGAAAGGCAAAGAAATTCTTCCTAAAATATTTTTTCAAGGTGGTGTAGCTTCTAACAAAGGAATTAAAGATTCTTTTGAAAGAGCTCTAGGATATGAAATAATTGTACCTAGTCATCATAAAATAATGGGATCTATAGGAGTAGCTTTAATAGCCAAAAATAATTTAGAAAAATCAAATTCTACTACAAATTTTAGAGGTTTTCATATATATGATAAAAATTTTATTTCTAAAACTTTCGAATGTAATGGTTGTCCTAACGCTTGTGAAGTAGTAAAAATATTGGATAATAATGTTACATTAGGCTCTTTCGGTGATAGATGTGGCAAATGGAGTAATAATTTAGAATATAGAAAAACATCTTCTTAAAACAAAAATATAAAAACAACAGAGTATAAAAAATAATATCTCTGTTGTTTTAATATGTTTCATTAAATTACACTATATTATACTCTGATATTTTCTTATATAAATTTGCTCTACTTATTCCTAATATTTTAGATGTTTTATTCTTATTTCCCTTATTCTCTTGTAAACAATTACAAATAACTTCTTTTTCTACCTCTGAAATTATATCTTTTAAGTATTTACTTTGTTCAACAGAAACCTTTACAATAGGACTTTTTAATATTTCTTTTGGCAAATGTTTTGTCCTTATAATACAATCTTCATCTAACAAAATCGCAGATCGTTCTATTACGTTTTCAAGTTCTCTAACATTTCCTGGCCAACTATAGTTGCATAAACATTCTTTAGCTTCTTTAGATATTCCTTTTATACCTATGCTTAATCTACGAGATACTTTTTTCATTAAAAATTCTGATATTAATAATACATCTTCTTTTCTTTCTCTTAATGGTGGGACATTAATTTTTATAACATTTAGTCTATAATATAAATCCCTTCTAAATTTATTTTTTCCAACTAGTTCCTCAAGGTTTTTATTTGTAGCGGCAATTATTCTTACATCAATCTTTTTTAATATATTACCGCCTATTTTTTCTACCTCCCTTTCTTGAATTACTCTTAAAAGTTTAACCTGCATACTCATTGGCATATCACCAATTTCATCTAAAAATATAGTACCTCCATTTGCTAATTCAAATTTTCCCTTTTTCCCACCTTTTTTAGCTCCTGTAAAAGCTCCATCTTCATATCCAAATAATTCAGATTCTAATAATTCGGCTGGTATAGCTCCACAATTTATTTTTATAAAAGGACCAAATTTTCTATTACTAGCATTGTGAATTGAATGGGCATATAATTCTTTTCCTGTTCCACTTTCTCCTACTATTAAAACATTTGAATTGGCATTAGCAGATCTTTTAGCTAAACTTTTACTCTTTTTATTTTCATAGGAATCTCCAACAATATCTTTAAAACAATATTTAGCCTTTCTATTTTTTTCTGATTTGTTAACATAGAATTTATCTGTTTGTTTTAATCTATCTAACTTTCGAGATAAAAAATAAAAATCGTTTATGTCTTTAAACATTATTTTACCTATTGCACCAATAATTTTCCCTTCTTTTTTTATTGGTATCCTCATAGTAATTACTTGTTTATCATTAATTTTTTGTATTTCTCCAATTTCCATGTTTCCAGTTTTTAAAACCCTATGCAACATTGTATCTTTTATGACATCTCCAACATATTTCCCCTCTGGGTTTTTGCAATTAATCAACTTTTTATAACAATCACTCATCAACATAATTATTCCATTTTCATTTACAACCACTATACATTCATTTATGGTATACAACACTTTATTAACAACATCCAAAATTGATTTATAGTATTTTATATCTTTTTTCATTTCATTGTATAGTTCATAATTTATAGTTGTTATACATTCCGATTCATTTATACTTCTTTTACTTTCTACTTTGGGATTAGTATTAATTTTTTTACTATTTTTATTATTGCTTAATATATCCACATGTTTATTATTACTTTTGTTTTTTAATAGACCTTTATCAGACAGTACATTATTAATTATACACTTGTTAATATTTTCACTTATGATTTTAAAGTCTTCTTCCATAAACATAGAATATTCCCCCTAAGTAATTACCTATAACTTTATTATATATCTTAATACAACTTTTAACAAATATTCTTTTATGATACATACACTTATATTGTTAAAATATTGTTAAAAAAATATCTTAACTTATATTTAAATTATATAAACCTGTAGGGAAGTAAGATTAATAGTTAACTAATTTTTAACAAATATCTTATTCATCTTTATAGTAATGTTTTCCCATGAGTACTCAAAAAATATGTAATTATACAGTACAATTATATAAAAAAAGAATGTGATATATTATTTATATTTCACATCCTTTTTTATATGATTACAAAAGATTTTATAATCAAATTTAAAATTAAATATTATTATCCCATTTAATTATTAATCTTTTTTATTTCATCTATCATAGAAGGTAATATTTTTTTATAATCTCCTACTATAGATAAATCTGCTACTTGCATTATTGGTGCTGATTCGTCTTTATTTATAGCTATAATATAGTCACTATCTTGCATTCCTGCTAAATGCTGAATAGCTCCTGATATTCCACAAGCTATATATAAATTAGGTCTAACTGTTTTTCCTGTTTGTCCAACCTGATAAGCTTTATCTATCCATCCACTATCTACAACTGCACGAGAACCTGATATAGCTCCTCCCATTAAATCAGCCAACTCTCTTAATAATTTAAACCCTTCTGGGCTTCCAAGTCCTCTTCCACCTGAAACCAATATTTTTGCTTCACTTATATCTTCTATTTCTTTTGCTAATTTAATAATTTCTTTTATTTTTATTTTTATATCTGATTCTTTTAAATTTATTTTTATGTTTTCAATACTACCATCCCTATTACTATCTTTTTCTAACTTTTCAAAAACTCCTGGCCTTACTGTAGACATTTGAGGTCTATTACTTTCGCAAATTATTGTAGCCATTAGATTTCCACCAAAAGCAGGTCTTGTCATTAAAAGATTTCTTGTGTCATTATCTATATCCAATCCTGTACAATCTGCTGTAAGTCCTGTACCTAATCTTGATGAAATTCTAGGAGCTAAATCTCTTCCTATGTAAGTAGCTCCAACTAATAATATCTCAGGTTTTCTTTCTTGTATTAAATCATATATAACTTTTGTATATCCATCTGTAGTATAATTTTTTAATAAAGGATCATTTACATATAATACTTTATCTGCACCATAATCTATTAATTGTTTTGGCATATTATCAATATCATATCCTAATAAAACAGCAGTCAATTCTACTCCTAATTTTTTAGATAAATCTTTACCTTTACCTATTAACTCTAAAGCTACTTTTTGAAGCTTTCCTTCTCTTTGTTCTGCAAAAACCCATATACCTTTAAAATCTGATAAATTCATCATATCTCCCCCAACCTAAATATAGTGTTTTTCTTTTAATTTTTCTACTGCGTATTGTGCTGCTTCTTTAAAAGGCTTATTTATTAAAACCCCTTCTCTTTTTGTTTCCTTTGTAACAGATTTTTTTACTTTAGTTGGCGAACCTGAAAGTCCTAATAGTGATTTGTCAGCTTCTATATCATCTGCATTCCATACTTTTATTTCTTTATTAAAGCATTCAAATATTTTAGCCATATGCATATATCGTGGAGTATTTAAATCTTTTATAGCAGTTAAAAGTACTGGCATTTTTACAGATACTATTTCATATCCATCTTCTAATGATTTTTTAACCTCTAATTCATCACCATTTACATCTACTTTTTCTACATAAGTAACTTGAGGTATATTTAAATGTTCAGCCATTTCTGGTCCTACTTGCGCTGTATCTCCATCTATTGCTTGTCTTCCTGCAAATATTATATCGTAATCCAATTTTCTTGCTGCAGTTGCTAATGCATATGATGTTGCTAATGTATCTGCTCCGGCAAAAGCTCTATCTGATATAAGTATTGCCTCATCGGCTCCCATAGCTAAAGCTTCTCTTAATGCATCTTTAGCTTGTGGTGGTCCCATACTTATTACAGTAACCTTTGCATTATTATTTTCTTTTAATATTAAAGCTTCTTCTAAAGCATTTTTATCATCGGGATTTATAATAGATGGAACTCCTTCTCTTATTAAAGTTCCTTTTATGGGATCTATCTTAACTTCATTTGTATCTGGTACTTGTTTCAAACAAACAACTATATTCATATAAAACTCCTCCTAGTGTAATAGGCTATTAGCTATAACCATTTTTTGAACTTCTGAAGTCCCTTCATATATTTCAGTTATTCTAGCATCTCTTAACATTCTTTCTAATGGATAGTCTTTCGTATATCCATACCCTCCTAATATTTGAAGAGATTTATTTGTTACATACATGGCTGTTTCAGCTGCATATAGTTTAGCTTCAGCAGCATCCATTGTGTAATTTTCCCCTACGGATTTTTTCCATGCCGCTTTGTAAACAAGTTGTTTAGCAGCATCTACCCTTACTTTCATATCTGCTATATACCATTGCAATCCTTGAAATTTATTAAGACTTTTACCAAATTGTTTTCTTTCTTTCATATATGCAACAGCATGATCTAGAGCTCCTTCTGCTATTCCTAAGGCTTGAGCTGCTATTCCAATTCTACCTCCATCCAAAGTCTGCATAGCTATACCAAATCCTTTTCCCTCTCTTCCAAGCAAATTTTCCTTTGGAACCTTTATATCTTCAAATATAAGTTCAGTAGTTGATGATGCTCTTATTCCCATCTTTTCCTCTGTTTTTCCTATACTAAATCCAGGCATTCCCTTTTCTAATATGAATGCAGAAATTCCTTTTACACCCTTACTTCTATCAGTAATAGCAAATATTACAAAGGTATCTGCTACTCCACCATTAGTTATAAATATTTTAGACCCATTTAATATATAATGATCTCCTTCTAAAAAAGCAAAACTTTGCTGAGCAGAAGCATCTGTTCCAGCATTAGGTTCTGTTAAAGCGAAAGCACCTATTTTTTTGCCCTCTAAAAGATCTGGTAAATATTTTTTCTTTTGATCCTCTGTACCAAATCTAAATATAGGCCAACAACATAAAGAGACATGTGATGATAAAATTACAGAAGTAGTTGCACATTCTTTAGCAAGTTCTTCTACTGCCATAATATAACTCAGATAATCAGTACCTGCCCCTCCATATTCTTTTGGATACGGCATACCCATCATTCCATACTTAGCCATTTTTTCTACTGTCTCAATTGGATATCTCTCTGTTTTATCTATATCAGCAGCTATTGGTTCCACTTCATTTTCTACAAATTCCATTAGCATCTGCTTAACAAGCTTTTGTTCTTGTGATAAACCAAATTCCATATTTAATCCCCCTATTATTTCTGAAACTTTATTTTAACCATAAAGCTTTAATATCAAAATTTTGTATTATATTTAATTGCATCATTAAAATAAATTTATTTTAATGATGCAATGTTAATGTTATTTCATAAATTGTATATTGTATTATGTTAGTAAGTTGGTATTATATATCTTTAATAAAAATCTATTAATATCTTTCAACAATAATAGCTGTTCCCATTCCACCGCCTATGCATAAAGTAGCTAAGCCATGTTTTGAATCTCTTTTTTCCATTTCATATAATAAAGTAGTTAATATTCTAGCCCCTGAGCATCCAATCGGATGTCCTAAAGCTATAGCTCCACCATTTACATTTACTTTATCCATATCAAAGTCTAAATCTTTAGCTACTGCTAAACTTTGAGCTGCAAAAGCTTCATTTGCTTCTATTAAATCCATATCTTCTATTTTTAGGTTAGCTTTTTCTAAAGTTTTTTTAGTTGCATAAAATGGTCCATATCCCATTATCTTTGGATCTACTCCACTAGAACCATAAGAAACTATTTTAGCTAAAGGCTTAATTCCTAATTCTTTTGCTTTTTCTTCACTCATAATAACTAAAGCAGCTGCTCCATCATTTATACCTGAAGCATTACCAGCTGTAACAGTTCCATCCTTTTTAAATGCTGCTTTTAATTTAGAAAGACTCTCTTTAGTGGTACCAAATCTAGGGAATTCATCAGTATCAAATACCACTTCACCTTTTTTATTTTTAATAACTACTGGAACTATTTCTTCTTTGAATCTTCCATCTTTCACAGCCTTTTCTGCTTTCTGTTGTGATTTAGCTGAAAATTCATCTTGATCTTCTCTTGTTATTCCCCATTGTTCTGCTATATTTTCAGCTGTAACTCCCATATGATAGTCATTAAAAGATTCCCATAGTCCATCTCTTATCATTTCGTCTACGATTTTTCCATCTCCCATTCTTTGTCCCCATCTTGCCTTTTCTAAAATATATGGAGCTGCAGACATATTTTCTGTACCACCTGCTACTACTATATCGTCATCTCCTAATTTTATTAATTGAGCTGCTAAACTTACTGATCTAAGACCTGAACCACAAACCTTATTTATTGTAAAGCTTGGTACTTCTACTGGTATGCCAGCCGCTACTGCAGATTGCCTTGTTGAATTTTGACCAAGACCTGCTTGAAGCACATTTCCCATTATAACTTCATCAACTTCTTCAGGTTTTACATTAGCTCTTTTTAAAGCTTCTTTAATAACAATGCTTCCTAATTCTATTGCTGAAACACTTTTTAATGTTCCTCCAAATTTTCCTATAGGTGTTCTTACAGCACTTGCAATAACAACATTTCTCATTTTCCATACCCCCAAATTTAATTATTATTTATACTCATAAAATCCTTTCCCTGTTTTTCTTCCTAATAAATTTCCCCTAACCATTTTTATTAATAATGGATGTGGTCTATATTTTGAATCTCCAAATTCAGTGTGTAATACATCCATTATTGCTAGGCATACATCATTACCAATTAAATCTGCTAATGCTAATGGTCCAATAGGATGATTAGCCCCTAATTTCATAGCTAAATCAATATCCTCAACAGTAGCAATCCCTTCTGCATATATCCCAATGGCTTCATTTATCATAGGTATAAGCATTCTATTAACCACAAATCCTGGAGCTTCTTCTACTTCTACTGGTTCTTTTCCTAATTCCTTTGCTATATTAATTACAGTATTTTTAGTTTCTTCTGAAGTTGCTATGCCTTTTATTACTTCAATTAATTTCATTACAGGAGCCGGATTGAAAAAATGCATTCCTATTACTTTATCAGGCCTATTTGTGCTACTAGCAATTTTAGTTATTGATAAAGAAGATGTATTAGTTGCAAATATAGCTTCTGATTTACAAATCTTATCTAACTGGCTAAATACATCTTTTTTTATTTCCATATCTTCTAAGGATGCTTCAACAATTAAATCAGCATCTTTAGCTAAATTCATATCTGTTGTAACTGTTATTTTTTTAATAAATTCATTTTTTTGCTCTTCTGTTATCTTTCCTTTTTTAACTTGTTTATCAAAACTTCTTACTATTCTATCCATTCCTTTACCAACAAATCTTTTTAAGATAACTTCATGCCCAGCTTTAGCAAAAATTTCAACAATTCCTGCTCCCATTGTTCCTCCGCCTAAAATAAATACTTTCATTTTTATACCCCCTTAAGATTTAATATTTATTAATAAAGTTCGGCTTTCTTTTTTCCAAAAAAGCCTCCATTCCTTCTTTTTGGTCTTCTGTTGCAAAACATAAACCAAATACATCCTTTTCAATTATCATTCCTGTTTCAATATCTGTTTCATACCCCCTATTTATTGCTGATTTAGCATATCTTACAGCAGATTGAGGTTTAGATACTATTTTCTCTGCTATCATTATTGCTTCTTCTAATAAACTTTCTGGTGGTACTACTTTATTAACAAGTCCTATATCTAAGGCTTCTTGGGATTTTATAACATCTGTTGTAAGTATCAATTCTTTTGCTTTACTTAACCCTACTAGCCTAGAAAGTCTTTGCGTTCCTCCAAATCCTGGGGTTATTCCTAAACCTACTTCTGGTTGACCAAATTTAGCTTTTTCTGAAGCTATCCTTATATCACAACTCATAGCTACTTCACATCCACCACCTAAAGCATAGCCATTTACAGCTGCTATAGTTGGTTTTTCCATAGTTTCTATTTTCCTACATATGTTTTGTCCTAATTCCCCAAATATTCTTCCTTCTTTAGGGGTCTTATCTTTCATTTCTGAAATGTCAGCTCCAGCTATAAAAGCTTTCCCTTTTCCAGTTATTATAGTTACATAGATATCTTCATCATTTTCTATATCATCTAAAATTTCATTAATATCTTTTAATACCTGAGTGTTTAAAGCATTAAGCACATATTCTCTATTTAAACTTAAAATAGCAATATGATCTTTTTTATCTAATAAAATATTTTTACTTTCCACTTAACCACCCCCTTACTTATTAATTATTCAGCAAATCCCATGCCAGTAAATAATATGAACTATCCATTAAAAATTAAATAGCTATTATTTTAACAATAATAGCTTATTCTCTAACATATATATGATAAAAATTTATCTATAAAATCTTTATTTGTTATTATTTAAGTTGTTTATAATATATACACTTTTTAAATTTATTAATATAATTGTATATATATTCAATTATATGTTGCCATTAGATTAAAGTTTGTATATATTTATTACATGTTTATATTTTTTACATATATTGATTATTGATAAAAAAATAACTAAATTAATGTTATAAAAAAATCACAATAATTTTTTTTATTAGATAATTATTTATCTATAAAAAAATGGAGCTGTCGCACTAAGAATAAATCCTACAATATATTGTGTTAGCTTTAAATTTGCAAAACAATATATTGTGTAAATTTCTTAATACGACATCTCCATTTTAAAATTTTTTATATTAAAGATGTATCTAACATCACTTCTTCATCATAAAAAGTTAAAACTATTTTATCAATTACTTCTTTGTTATTAGGAATACTCCAATGTTTTTCTATAGCATTCCACTTGTGACCCTCTATTCTCTTCATTCTTTCTACCCTATCATGAGTATAATTAAAAGTTACATAGAGCCTATCATCATCATCTTTTTCTTTACCTATAATTATTGGCATATTCTTCTCCCCTAATCCTATTTATTATTTTTATTAATAATATTTTATATAAATTTATTTAATTTATCAATTATATAATTAGACCATTTTAAGGATTTTTCTCCTAAATCACGAATATTATCATCTTCTTCTATATTTCCATATACTATATCTTCCTTTTTCATATTTATATATGAAAATATTATATGAACGTAATCTATAAATTCTTTAGTTACAATATTTTTTGACTCTTTATTATTTATTAAATAAAATTTAAAATATATATTCTTAAAGTATTCTTCTAAATCTTTTTTATCCATATTATTCATGTTTATAGTATCAACATATTCTATATTATGATTATTTATAAAAATCACCTTAAATATACTATTTTTTATATAATCAATTATAATAAATTTATTATAATTATTTAATCGAAGGATATGTTTATATTCTTTAAATACACTATTAAATACATCTATATAGTCCTTAAAAATTTTAGCTTTTTCAAACTCTAAAGTTTCAGAATACTCTTTCATGAATTTTTCCAATTCCTTGATTAAATCTTTTTCTCCATGAAAAAAATTTATAACTTTATTTATGTGTTTTTTATATTCTTTAGAACTTACATTTTTAATACACGGTCCTTCACATTTTCCCATAGCATAGTTTATACAAGTTATTTTTTCCTTTAAATAATTATTACATTTTATTAAAGGTAATATTTCATTTAAACCTTCTAGGAATTTGAAAATCCTATTATAATTTATGAAGGGACCATAATATAAGGAATTATCCTCTATTATTTCTGAAGATAACTTAATTATAGGATATTGATCTTCAATATCTATTTGTATATAAACATATCTTTCATAATTTTTCATCAATCTATTATATTGTGGTTTTATATATTTTATAAAAGTACATTCAAGTAACAAGGCTTCTAATTCTGTATCAGTACATATATATTGAAAATCTTTGATATTTTTCATTAATTTTTCAACTTTAGAAGTGACATTATTTGATTTTATAAAATAACTGTACACTCTTTTTCTTAAATTTTTAGATTTACCAACATATATTATATTATTTAAAGAATCTCTCATAATATATATTCCAGGTGATTGTGGTAATAATTTAGCTTTATCTTTTAAATTCAATATACCAACTCCAAGTATAAATTAATTAATATTATAATATATAATTACATATAAATACAATTTTTTTAATTTATAAATACATAATATAAAATAATAAAATCTTATGAGTATATTCTTAATAAAGGCTTAATATATAATTTTAATTTTAAAAATCCTATAAAATAGACAATTTAAGTAGTCTATTTTATAGGATATGTTTTTTAATTTACTTATCATTTATTAAAATATCGATTATTCACTAATGCAATAATATACAAAATTTATATAAAAAACTTAAGTACAAATAGTGCTCCTATTATAAATGTAGTTAAACTTACCTCTTTAACTTTACCAGTTAATGTTTTTATTACTATATAAGAAACTACGCCAAATACTATACCATCCGATATGCTATAAGATAGTGGCATCATTATTATAGTTAAAAAAGCTGGAATAGCTTCTGTAAAATCTTCTAACTCTATTTCTTTTATAGGAGACATCATAAATAATCCAACTAATATTAATGACGGCGCTGTAGCTGGTGATGGTATCATTATAAATATTGGTGATATGAATAATGCTATTGTAAACATAACTGCTGTAGATACTGCTGTTAATCCTGTTCTTCCACCTTCTGCTACCCCAGATGCACTTTCTACAAAAGTACTAACAGTGCTTGTTCCTAAACAAGCTCCTAGTGTAGTGCCTATAGCATCACAAAACAAAGCTTCCTTAACTCTTGGTACATTACCATTTTCATCTAACATCTTTGCTTTAGTCGCTACTCCTACTAATGTTCCTACAGTATCAAACATATCCATAAACAATAATGTAAATAATGCAATAAACATATTTGGAGTAAATATATTATGCCATTCAAATTTAAAAAATATTGGACTTAAACTTGGTGGCATACTAAAAAAACTTGTAGGAACTTTAGTTATTCCCATAGGGATACCTATTAATGTAGTAATAACTATACCTATCAATAGAGCTCCTCTTATATTTTTAGCTAACAAAACCCCAGTTACTAAAATACCTATAATAGCTAGTAATGCATCTCCACTAGTTATATTACCTAAAGCCATTATAGTTCCTCCATCTTTAGGATGAATTATTACATGAGCATTATCCAATCCTATAAAAGATATCAATAATCCTATACCAACAGATATAGATTTCTTTATATTATTTGGTATTGAATTTACTATAGCTTCACGAACATTAAATACTGTTAATAATATAAATATTATTCCTTCTAAAAATACTGCTGTTAAAGCAAATTCCCAAGAATATCCCATTTGCTTAACTATAGTAAAAGCAAAAAATGCATTTAATCCCATTCCAGGTGCTTGGGCAAAAGGTAATTTTGCATATAATCCTGTTAACATTGTTGCTATGGCTGCTGATAAAGCAGTAGCTGTAAAAACTGCTCCGAAGTCCATGCCTGCTTGAGATAAAATCCCTGGATTTACTACTAAAATATAAGCCATAGTCATAAAAGTAGTTATACCTGCCAACACTTCAGTTTTAAAACTTGTACCATTTTCTTTTAACTTAAAATAGTTTTCCATATAGTTCACCTTCTATTTTTCTTCTTTTTTGACACTAATAAATAGTATCAAATACTTCTTTTAAAGTCAATGAGAAATACGAACATTTCTAATGTTTTATTAGTTAATATTTTTATATAAATGAAAATTAAAGATATTTTTATACAATCTATAAATTTAATCTCTACTTTTAATAATTATTTATATATGTTTTTTATTATCTCATATCAACTTTTATATTTTCAAAAAAATAAAGGTAATATAAAATCACCTTTATTTTTTATATTATTTATTTTTTTTATTTTTACCTAATTTTTTAGATTCATTAGAAACTCCTAATTCATTTGAAGTTTCTACCTTCATTTCAGCTAATTCCTTTTTAGTCTTTTGTCCTACTTTTTTATTATTTTTGCTATTTTTATTGTTCTTATGTGCCATATATTACACCTCCCATATATTTAACACTTAACATAATTTTTTATTAATTGATTTATTCAATGTTAAACATATATAATATATGCATTTTCCACAATTTTTATTTACATATCCAATTTTGCTATTACTTGTCCACTTGAAAGTAAAAAACTATCAAATTCTAATTCTAAAATAGTAACTCTTTTTTAAGTTTATAAGTATATATCTTCTATATGGATTTTATTATATATAATTACATTTAAAGTTTTATATTATATTATTTTTAACATAAAATACAAATTAACTTATTTTTATGCTAAAAATAATATAACTAATACTTTTAAAACACTTAATCTTAATATTTTTTTATTTTATATCCTATTCTACAAATTATTACAAATTTACTTAAAATATTAAAATAAATATAAATGACACAATATTCAATTAGCATTTTTAAAAATATATTTTGTACTATAATTCAATTATGATACCTTTTTATTTTTAATGTAATTATCTTTTCTATAGTTAAGAAGTGTAGTGTTGTGGGGTATTTTGATTGAATTGCTCTTACTTATACCAATCCTCTGAGAAGTATAGATACCAGTATGTCCAGAGAACATATAACTAATAACGCAAGTCATAAACATATACACCATTCCTTGAGACCCAAAAATTTCAAGACTTAATATGAAAGATGAAATCGGTGTATTTGTTGCACCAGTAAATACACCAATAAGGCCTAGAGCTGCCAAAAATGAAGATTCCATATGCATTAAATTTGATAAAGTGTTTCCTAAGGTCGAACCAATTACAAATAAAGGTGTAACCTCTCCGCCTTGAAAACCTGTTCCTAAGGTTAATGATGTAAATATAATCTTTTCTAAAAATGCAAATGGATGAACACACTTAGTAAAAGAATCTGAAATTAACGGAAGACTTAATCCAAGGAAATCTCTTGTACCTACAACATAAACTAATGCAATTACAATAAAACCACCTATAGCACTCTTTATAACTGAACTTTTAACCCATACAGAAAAAATTTCTTTCATTTTATAAGTTAACTGACTGAACAATCTACTTGTTAAACCAAACAAAATAGCTGCAAAAATAATTTTCATTACTATAATATATGATAACTGAGGAATTTCTAAGATCTTATAATGAGCATGGTGAATACCCCAAGCTGAAGTTACTAAATTACCAATAATACTTGCAGTAAAACACGGCATTAATGCTTCATAATTCACAATTCCTAATGTAGCTACCTCTAGTCCAAATACTGTACCTGCAAGAGGAGTTCCAAATACAGACGCAAATCCACTACTTACTCCAGACATAAGAATTATTTTTTTATCAAATCTATTTAATTTAAGCAACTTTCCTATTCCTTCTGCTATGCATGAGCCTATTTGTACACCTGTGCCTTCTCTTCCAGCAGACCCACCAAAAAGATGAGTAATAATAGTGCCTAAAAAAACTAACGGAGCCATACGAATGGGTACTATATCACTTTCTTCATTAATATTTTCTAATATTAAATTATTACCTTTTGAAGAGTCTTTACCATATTTTTTATATAGAAAACTCACAAATGAGCCTCCTAAAGGAAGCAAAAAAAGTATCCAAGGATGTCGTAGACGTAAATTAGTGGCTAATTCCAAGCTTTTTAAAAACAATACAGATATTGATCCTGTAATAACTCCGACAAAGGTACCTATAAGAATCCATTTTATAAATGATATTCCTAAAATAATGCCATGATTTTTATTTACCAAATTTATTTTGTTATCCATAAAATACAAATCCTTTCTATCTAACTTAGCATTAATAGCACATTTTTCTTCGTTGTTAATATTATAAATTTCACTAAGCCTGATTAATATTATCTATATTTAATAAATAACCACCTCCTAAAGACAACGAAAAATACTCCTACAAACAACAGTATAAAACTGCTATTTGTAGGAGTCATTAGCTTTACGCATTTAATGGCGAACCCCATCACCTAAAATTCTTTTATATATTAGCATAAATTTTTACTAATGTCTATATATTTTTAACAATTATCATATTGTAATAATAAACAAATAATTGCTAAATAAAGATAAGAAAAATACTATTGATGCCATAAAAAAGAAGAACCCCATTTATTGAGGTTCTTCTTTTTCATAGGAATTTATATCTAACTTATAGGAAATTATTATTTATAACATTCTATAAATATAAAAAATTCCTCCAGCAAATTAAATTTAATTTTCTTTAATATATTTTGTCCTTTTTTACAATATTATATATAAAAAATATGGACAAAATTATGCCTAGTACACTCATAAGTTGAGCTACCCTTATAGATCCTAAATATAAACTATCCGTTCTTAACCCCTCTATGAAAAATCTTCCTAAAGAATATAATCCTATGTAAGACATAAAAACTATACCTTTCTTTTTTGTCTTTTTTAAAAGATATATAAGAAAAATACATACTATGAAATTCCAAATTGACTCATATAAAAATGTAGGATGATAATAAGTACCTTCAATAAACATCCCTTTTTGTATAAACTGTGGAAATTTACTTATAAATTCTTTTGTAACAGGTCCTCCATGAGCCTCTGAATTAAAAAAATTTCCCCATCTTCCAATAGCTTGCCCTAATATTATAGAAGGGGCAGCTACATCCACATATTTAAAAAAACTTTCTTTTCTATATTTTAGATATAAATATACTGCTAATACTCCAAAAATAATTCCTCCATGAATAGCTAGGCCACCCTGTCTTGTATTAAAAATATTAATTAAGTTATCTTTATAATCTTCAAACTCAAAAATAACATAATATAGTCTAGCCCCTATAATTGCTGATGGAAAAGCTATTAAAAACATATTTATAAATTCATCATAACTTGCTTCTCTTATTTTACAACTATACTCAGCTAATAATAGCCCTAAAGCTGCTCCTATAGATATTATTACACCATACCATCTAATTGCTAAATTTCCTACATAAAATGCTATTGGGTTCATTTATATCACCTTTATTCTATATATTTTATATGGTAATTATACTATAAATACCATATGAATGAAAATTTTATAATTTAAATTTAATAAATATTAATTTTAATCATAAAATTAATATTTATTAAATTCTAACCTTATTATCCCTTTTAAAAATTTTATAAAATACTACAAATATTTAATTATTTCCACGGAAATATTGTAATATTCTACTTACTTGTTATAAAAACAAATTTTAGCTTCTATTTTATCTTTTTTTAGACTTAAAATCACATAAGAAAACCATCTTTCTCTTATTTTTTTACTTGGTGATCCTGGATTTATAATAAGAGTTTTATTTTTAGTTTTTATCATAGGTTGATGACTATGTCCAAATAATATGATGTCTACATTGTCATCCTTAAAAATATTATAAACTCTATCTAATGTATTTTTTTCTGTTCCATGTCCATGAAACAATCCTACTTTATATCCATCTAAAGTAATTATTTCTTTCTCCTTTAATTTTTTTCTTAATCCACTTCCATCATTGTTTCCCCAAACTCCTATAACTTTTTTCTTTTTCTTTATTTTTTCCAAAACCCTTGGTGATGTAAAATCTCCTAAATGAATTATTAAATCTACATCTTTCAAAGACTTATCTATAAGTTTCTCTATTTTACTAGTATGCTTATCCATATGAGTATCTGATATAACACCTATCTTGATAATATCACCTTCCTACTGCTCTTTACCACAATGGTTGCAAAAATCAGAATACAAATAAATTTCCTCTCCGCAATACTTACATAATTTTTTATCACTATATTTTAATTTTTTTTCTTCTAACACTTTTACTTCTTTTTTTATCTTTTCTATAGATTTACAATGTTTTTTATAATCTTCCTCTACATTCTTCCCTTTATTATATTTTTTATATACTTTTCGTCCTATTCTTTTATAATAATAATCTATCTCTTCCTGTAAAGATTTTATTTTAAAGGATATTTTTGAAGCTTCATACATATTCTCTGATTTTTCCTTTAAATTATATCCTTCTTTTTGTATATTATCTTTTATTTGTGAAAATTTATTTTTAAAAGCCATTCATCATATTCCTCCTTTGTAATTCTATAATATGATTTATAAAACTTTAATGTACAAATAATTAATAATAAAAATAATATTAGTCATATAATATATTAATAATACTATGATGAACTAAGAAAGAGAGGCAATGATGAAAAATTTTCCACTTAATATAGCTCATAGAGGAGTTAGTTCTTTGGCTCCAGAAAATACCCTAGAAAGCTTTAGGAAGGCTATAGACTTAAAATGTGATGGAATAGAACTAGATGTTCATATGACAAAAGATAACCAATTGATAGTTATACATGATGAATTTTTAGATAGAACTACCAATGGTACTGGGTCAGTTAGAAATTTTACTCTAAATGAAATAAAAAAATTAGATGCTGGAAGTCATTTTAGTAATAAATTTAAAAACTCTAGAATACCTACTCTTAAAGAAGTGTTTGATTTAATAGTTCCTTATAACATTATATTAGACATAGAAATTAAGCAATGGGAACCTGAAATAGAGGAAAAGGTAATAACTATAATACAAAATTATAACTATGAGCAAAAAACCATAATAACATCTTTTAATCCAATGTCTGTTTTAAAATGCAAACAAATTTGTAAAGATATTAAAACAGGTCTTCTAGTTTTTTTCTTACAAATTAACCCTCTAGACATGAAAAGAAATTTAAAAATAGATTATCTATGTATGGATGTAAATTATATTAAACTATTCTCACAAAATAATATTAATACTTTGAAGAGGAATAACTTAAAAATATTAGCTTTTACAGTAGATAAAAAAAATGATATGGGTTACATGATTAAACATAAGATTGATGGCATAATAACAAACAAACCTCAATTATTAAATTTATTAAAATATAACCCATTTAACTTTATGCAAATTAAATAAAAAGATCTCTATTTGTAAAATTCACCTTGTGTGAAAATTTACTAAAAGACCTTTTTATATAAATTTAGATTAATAATAGTACCATTAAATTTTAAATTTATTAACTAAGTCATCTAGTGTACCTGTTATTTCTTTTAAATCTTTAGCTGTTTGTGAAATACTTTCCATAGATGCTGTTTGCTCTTCAACAGAAGCCGATACTTCTTCTGTTGAAGCTGCTGATTCCTCAGTTATAGCAGATATTCCTTGTATTGCAGTTAATACTTCTTCTTTATCTGAATCTACCTTATTAACATTGTCTCCTAAAATCTCTATTTGATTTATTATATCTACTATAGATTTTGTTATAACATCAAAGGATTCTTTTGATATTTTCATAGAATTATTTACTTCTTCCACAACTTTTTCTGATAACTCCATATTATTCTTTGTATTATCTATTTCAAACTGTATCTCTCTTACTATATTTTCTATTTCTTTAGTTGAAATAGACGTTTGCTCTGCTAATTTTCTTATTTCTTCAGCTACAACAGCAAATCCTTTTCCTGCCTCACCTGCTCTAGCAGCTTCTATAGCTGCATTTAAAGCTAATAAATTAGTTTGCTCTGCAATAGACTGTATAGAATTTATTATTTCTCCTATTGATCCAGACTTATTAGACAACATTTCTACATTTTTACCTAATTCTTTATTAACTCTATTATTTTCTTTAAATTTATCTATAGTTTCATCCATAGATAATATTCCTTTTTCACTATTCTCTTTAGTTTCCAAAGAATAGTTTTTTACTAAATTTGTACTATCATGTGTTATTTTAATTTCTTCTGCTAAACTAAATAATTTTTCTGAGCCATTTTGCGAATCTTTTGCCTGATCTACAGATCCCTTTGCTAATTCATCTACTGTTGTTGATATAGCTTCTATTGATTGAACTGTTTCATCTGTAGCACCATTTACTATTTCTGAATATTTTAATACATCCTTTGATAATTTTTTTAATTTCTCTACAACGTCTTTTAATTCTTCTCTTAAATCTATAACTGCTTTGCCTATTATTCCAGTTTCATCTTTATATAAAGCGATAGTTTCATAGTTATTCTTACTAGTTAAATCTAAATCCTTTGTTTGATTTACTAAATCTGTTATCTTTAAAATAGGATCAGATATTTTTTTACCTGCATATATTGCAAAAATTATTGCTGCTAATAAGGATATTACTATAACAGATATAAATCCTATAATAATATTATTTAAAGGTTTTTTAAATTCTTCTACAGGTACTGAAAATCCTACTGACCAATTTGATGACGCTATTTTGCTTCTTGTAAATATTTTTTCTTTATTATCATAGTCTTTTGATTTTAAAACTTTATTATTACTAGAATCTAACTGTGCTAAATCTTTTAACTTTCCATCCATAATTTTAGTTACATTGACTACTTTTTCATCTTTAGGTTGGAATTCTTTATTAGGATGAACAATAAAATCGTTATTACTATCCAATAAAAAACCATAACTATTTTTTACTGGTGTTGCCTTTTGTACTAAAGTTTTGAGATAATCTACAACCACATCCATACCTACAACACCTATTATTTTTCCATCTTTCTTAAGTGGCTTAGCTACGGTTATTACCATACTATTAAACTTTTTGTCTATATATGGAGCCGAATATATTATTCCGTTTTTTTCAATAGCTTCTTTATACCAATCTCTTTCCCTACAATCATAATCTTTAGTTGGTATCCAACCATTACCAGATATGAATTTTTTATCTTCAAAACCAACATACATACCTATAACATCTTTATTGTTCTTTAATTGACTTTGAAAATACTCATATATATATTTTTGATCATATTTATTATTATATTGAAAATCTACAATCATCGAATCCATTAATTTAGCTTTACTTGAAAGCCATCCATTTATCATTTCCGAGTATTTTTGAGATGCCATACTAACTTTATTAGTAGATTCTGACATTATGGCTTTATAAGAAAAATAATAACTGATAGAAGAACATAAAGCCACACTTACTATACAAACTATAGATATAATTGCTACTATCTTAGATTTTATACTTTTCATATGTATTTCTCCCCCAATTTTGTTAAAATAATAGTAATAACATTCATGTTATCGTTTAACAGGTTTAGAAATTAATACATAAATTACATTTTTATCTTTATTTTTTATATTTTCAACAAAATCATCAAATTTTAGAAATCAAAAAGAGCTACTAAATTAATAGTAACTCTTTTATAATCATAAATAGATTTTATTTAAAATATCTGTTTAATAATCCTCTAAATGCTGAACCATGTCTAGCTTCATCTTTGCACATTTCATGTACTGTATCATGAATAGCATCATAGTTTAATTTTTTAGCTAATGTTGCTAAATCCTTTTTACCTTGACAGGCACCATGTTCTGCTTCAACTCTCATTTCTAAGTTTTTCTTAGTGCTATCTGTAACAACTTCTCCTAATAATTCAGCAAATTTTGCTGCATGTTCTGCTTCTTCAAAAGCTATTCTTTTATATGCCTCTGCAACTTCTGGGAATCCTTCTCTATCTGCTTGACGGCTCATAGCTAAGTACATTCCTACTTCTGTACATTCGCCCATAAAGTTAGCTCTTAATCCTTCCATAACTTCTGGATCTACATCTTTTGCTGTTCCTATTCTGTGTTCATCGGCCCACGCCATTTCACCTTCTACTTTTTCTACAAATTTATCTTTTGGTGCATTACATTGAGGGCACTTTTCTGGTGCTTCCTCTCCTTCAAAAACATAACCACATACTGAACATATAAATTTTTTCATATTTGACATCCTCCTACTATAATATATTTATTTAAATTTATTTAATTAATTTCTCTCCCAACAATTATTATTATATAATAATTGTTATAAATAATCAACCCTTTTTTAAAAATTAATTTTAAACATGAAATAACTTAGCCCCAAAACATATACTACTAAATTTATCGATTAAAACTTTATAATTAATATATAGCAAAAAAATATTAACAATTACATATACTTTCTTATATTGCGTAACAAATTTTAATCATTAGAATATATTAATGTATTAATATTTATTTAGGGGGAAAGTATTTATGACAAGAGACGAAGAATTTGAAATTACAGAAGATATTATTGAGGAATGCCTACAAGAATCTATTGGTTAATATATATTTATATAAGCATTTTATTTTTTAACATATAAATTTTAAAAATTAAAAGAGCTCCTAATTTGTTTTTCATAAAAAAATATATAAAATAAGACTAAGTATACCTTAGTAATAATTTTATATAATATATAAAAAATAAATTAGAAGCTCTAAATCTTTTATAGATTTAAAACCTTATATATTAATAATTATGTGATTTTTATGTTGAAATAATTTTATTTAATTCTTCAAGCTTTTCCTTACTTAATGGGTCTACATTCTTAAGTCTATACTCTATTCCCATACTCTCATATTTATTTACACCTAATGTATGATAAGGTAATAATTCCACCTTTTCTACATTACTAAAATTATTTATATACTCTTTAAACTTATACATATGATCTACATTATCATTTATTCCTGGAACAATCACATGTCTTATCCATAATTTTTTATTAAGCTTATTTACGATATTTTTGAATTTATTAAATTCTTCCATATTTCTACCACAAATATTAATATATTCTTTCTCATCTATATGCTTAATATCTAATATAACTAAATCTACATATTTAAGAATCTCTTCATAATTTCCTTTCCCTACTCCTGATGTGTCTAGTACCGTATGAATACCCTGGTTTTTAGATTTTTTTAAAATTTCTAAAAGGAATTCAGGCTGCATTAAAGGTTCTCCCCCTGAACAAGTTATCCCCCCAACCTGTTTAAAATATGGTTTATATCTTGATACTTTTTTTAATATCTCATCACTACTAATTTCTATGCCAGAATTTAGATCCCATGTGTCCGGATTATGACAATAAATACATCTTAATTGACAACCTTGAAAAAATACTATTACTCTAATTCCTGGACCATCCACAAGCCCCATAGTTTCTATTGAATGAATTTTTCCCATATTAAACCTCCTTCTGAAATAATTATAATACTCAGATAAAAAGTATTACTTTTCACCTGAGTATTAAAAATTTATTTAGTACATAGTATAAATGTATATTCTAAAAATAACTAGCAATATTGACCTTAACAAGCATCATTTATAAACAAATTACATTTCTTCATGGAAAGTTCTGCTTATAACTTCTAATTGTTGTGCTTTAGTCAATCTATTAAAATGAACTGCATATCCTGATACCCTTATAGTAAGTGATGGATATTTTTCTGGATGTTCCATAGCATCTATTAGTAATTCTCTATTCAATACATTAACATTTAAATGATGAGCGTCTTGTACAAAATATCCATCTAATATAGATACTAAATTATTTATTCTTTCATCATCACTTTTACCTAATGCATCTGGAACTATAGAAAATGTATTTGATACTCCATCTTCACAAACATTTTTATAAGGTATTTTAGCTACAGAATTTAATGATGCTAAGGCACCATTTTTATCTCTTCCATGCATAGGATTAGCTCCTGGAGCAAATGCCTCACCTGCTTTTCTTCCATCTGGTGTTGATCCTGTCTTCTTACCATAAACAACATTAGAAGTTATTGTTAAAACTGAAAGTGTATGCTTTGCATCTCTATAAGTTTTATTTTTCTTTAATTCACTAATAAATTTATTAACTACCTCTACTGCTATTTCATCAACTCTGTCATCATCATTACCATACTTAGGGAACTCACCTTCTATTTCAAAATCTATAGCAATACCATTTTCCTTTATTGGTTTAACTTTTGCATATTTTATAGCACTTAATGAATCTGCTACAACAGACAATCCAGCTACACCAAAAGCCATAAGCCTTTCTACTTCTGTATCATGAAGTGCCATAAGTCCAGCTTCATAGGCATATCTATCATGCATATAATGTATTATATTCATAGTATTTACATATAACTCTGCAATATATTCTAATACTTTAAAATAATTTTCTTTAACTTTTTCATAGTCCAATACAGTATCTTCTATTGCATCTACATTATCTATTACTTTAATATTTTTCTTTTCATCTACTCCGCCATTTATAGAATATAATAACGCCTTAGCTAAATTGCATCTTGCCCCAAAAAACTGCATTTGTTTTCCTAGAGCCATAGCTGATACACAACAAGCTATACCATAATCATCTCCATATATATCTCTCATTAAATCATCATTCTCATATTGGATAGAATCTGTTTTTATAGACATTTGCGCACAGAATTTTTTAAATCCTTCTGGTAAGTTTTGTGACCACAATACTGTCATATTAGGCTCTGGTGCTGATCCTAAATTATTTAAAGTATTTAAAAATCTAAATGATGTTTTAGTAACTAATGTTTTACCATTTAGACCCATTCCACCTATAGCTTCTGTAATCCAGTTAGGATCTCCTGCAAAAAGATCATTATATTCTGGCGTTCTAAGATGTCTTACTAATCTTAGTTTTATAACAAACTGATCTATAATCTCTTGGGCTTTTTCTTCTGTTAATATCCCTTGTTGTAGATCTCTTTCTATATATATATCTATAAATGAGCTTACCCTTCCTAAAGACATAGCAGCTCCATTATTTTCTTTAACACCTGCTAAATATCCAAAATATAAGAATTGAACTGCTTCTTCTGCATTCTTTGCTGGCTCACTTATATCTATTTCATATTTTAATGCCATTTCTTTCATAGCTATTAAAGCTTTTATTTGTTCTTTTATTTCTTCTCTTCTTCTTATAGTAGTTTCATTCATTTCGCCTTTAGAGGCTTTTAAATCTTCTTCTTTACTTTTTATTAAATAATCTACTCCATATAGCGGTATTCTTCTATAGTCCCCTATTATTCTTCCTCTTCCATATGCATCTGGAAGACCTGTTAATAATCCTGCACTTCTAGCTTTTCTCATCTCTTCAGTATAAGCATCGAAAACACCATCATTATGAGTCTTTCTATATTTAGAAAATATCTCTTCTATTTCTGGTTTCAAATTATAATCATATGCTTCTAAAGCTTGTTTTACCATTCTTATGCCACCAAATGGATTTATAATTCTTTTTAATGGTTTATCTGTTTGAAGACCCACTATAGTTTCATTTTCCTTATCTATATATCCTGCATTAAAAGCATTTATATCAGAAATATTGTCTAAATCTACATCTAATATTCCTTTTTCTATTTCCTCTGCTATTAATGATTCACATTGCTTCCAAAGATCTTCTGTTTTTTTAGTAGGACCCTTTAAAAAAGTATGGTCTCCATAATAAGGAATATAATTATTTTGTATAAAATCCCTTACATTTATATTTTTTTCCCATACACCTTCATTAAATTTTTTCCATGAATCTAAAAACATAGTAAACCTCCTAAAACTTAATATATTTAAAAACCTTTTAGAGCTTATATTACATAAATATATTTAGAGCTTAACTTTAATTTATAAATCACAATTTAAATCTAAAGCCCTATGATTTTTATCAACTTTATTTTATATCACTTGAAAATGTTTGTCAATTAAAATCATTTCTCTTTTGCGTTTCTTATTTTATAACTTTTTAATAGTCTCAATACTTGAAATCATTTTAAAGACAAAAAAACCCCTGGACTTTTGTGCCCAGGCGGTCGACATTCTAACTTAAATTTATAAATCATACTCCCTGTGGTTAACTCCACCTCCGCCAGTCATATGATTTATTCTAAAATTTAATTTTATTTTATATCATTACGAACATTATGTCAATATAAAATATATTTATTCATATTATTTCATTTTATGAGATTTATTACATATTATATATCCTATTTATACATTTCCTCTAATATTTTTTTTGCTAACTCTTCCTCATTTAAAACTTCATCAACTTCTATCTGTATATTTTGACTTAATCCCTTAGCATTACCTGTAGTATATACAATCTCTCCTGTATTATCATCTATTTTCCTTACTATCATAGCTTTATCACCAGGTACAACTTTAACTGATCCACCTTTACGTAATTCAACTACAAATTCATTTGTAAAGCCTATCTCTTGACCTATTTTATACTTCATAAATATTCCTTCCTTCTATATACCTTCTATTTGTACATTTTTTGCATGAATCCTAATCCATATAATAAAAATTTATAAATTTATTTTATTATAAACTTAAAAATAAAATTAGGTTCTCTAATTTTATTTACGAAAAGTAATAATAAATCTATATAACCCTCGCAAAATAAATTAAAAAACCTAATTTTTAAACTTATTATATTTTAACTTACTGTTTCTTCAACTGTACCCTTTCCATTATAAGATACTGTAGCTAATAATTCTTCTGGATCAGTATATAATTTTATATCTTCATCTAATTCTATATCCGAAACTTTTATATTATCCCCTGGTTCATTTGCTCCAACATTTACTACTATTATTTCTGGAAGTATGCCCACCTTTCCAGCCACCTCTATATATGGAGTAAATTCTTCTAATAGAAATCCTTTATGTTCTAATTGCTCTTTTCCTTCAAATTTTACAGGTATACTATTTTTTATAACTTCATCGTGTGAAACAGCCTGCATATCTATATTAAGTATTTCACCTGTTGTTGATTCTTTTTGTATTTCCTTGATTAATACATACTCTTTTTTATCTCCAATATTAAGCCATAATCTTGAATTAATACCAGCTTTATTTAAATATCTCAAGAGACTAGGAACTTCAAACTTAACCTTTATAGGTTCTTTTACTTCTGCTCCATAAATTATTCCTGGTGCAAATCCTTCTTTTCTGCATTTTTTACCACTTTTTTCTCTTATTATAGCAGTCAGTGAAGCGCTACTCATATAAAATTCCTCCTATCCCATTACAAAAATCATAGTAATTATATTCCCATTAGATTATAATCATTATATATTAAGTATAGTTTAGATTTGAATTACTTCAATATATATTTCCAAACATTTACTATTTATTCATATATTAGTAACACTCCGTTTATAATGTATATAATTATTCTATAATATCATTTAGCTTTATAAGAACTTCTCTATATCCTTCTTTTATTATGTTATTATCTATTAAATCATCATAATTACATTTTTCTATGTCTATTTCTAATATTTTATCATAATTATCGCCATATACTTTTTTTAATAGTATTTCATAATCCATTAATATGTTAAGCCAATTGTTCTTATTACTATAATCTATTTTTTTTACATCATAATTTATTTTATCTATTATTCCATATAATTGATTTATATAACTTATTTCTTTCAAAGTAAATTTCTTAGTTAATACAGCTATATCTCTATAATAGTTTTTATTTATGGAAATACAAACTGGATAATATTCTTCTTTATTATATTTAATTTTTTTTATAGTTCTTATTCCTTCAAAAATTGCTGTACATATATCCAATCTTACTATTCTTCCACTTTCTTTAAATTTATCCTTATAATATGTTTTATCTATTTTTTTATTTTCTTCTAATATATGCTTTTGTATTTCTTCATTTTTAGTAATACTTTTTTTATTAATACAGGAGCTCCATATTCCACCTATTATAGCCCCTATTATTATAGCTGTAGCTGAAATAGCTGTTCCTATTAAAGCCTTAGGCATAAAAATACATCCTTTCTATTAGGTTTCCAATGTTGAAAATATAGTTTAATATTTATATAAAAATGTTAATATTGCGTTAACAATTGTGATAAAATATTGTTATGTCTTAATTAATCTATAAATCCTTTTATTATAATATTTATTTGACGATAATCATTTTTGACAAATAACTTTTTTTATTATATAATTAATTATATTTAGAGTAAAGGGTGGTGAATATGGATACAATCGCAACTATTTTCAGAGAGAAAAATCTAAAATTAACACCTCAGCGTATAGCTGTCTATAAGTACCTTAAATATACTAAAGAACATCCTTCCGCTGAAACTATATATAAAGCTCTACAACCAGATTATCCTACTATGAGTTTAGCTACAGTTTATAAAGCTTTAAAAACCTTAGTAGAAGTAAATTTAGTTCACGAGTTAAATGTAGGTGAAGGTAATTTTAGATACGATGCTAACACTCATTCACATCCACATATACAATGTATCAAATGTGGAAAAGTAGATGATATAGAAAATGTATCTTTTTTAAACTTAAATGATGAAGTGAAAGATTTTACAAAATATAATGTTTTATATAATCGCGTTTACTTTTATGGTATATGTGAATCCTGTAGCAATAAATCAGATTCAGAAAACTAGTAATTAATGAGCACTTAAATTAGATAAATTTAAGTGCTCATTATATTACCGTCTTAATTAGTAACACCTTACTTTAAATTATCTTCTACAATTTTATTCCACTCTTTTCCCGTATACTCATTGTTTAATATTTTATCAATAGAGGCTGAAATACTAGATTTAAAAGTACTTGGTAAATTATACAATACCAAAATACTATTCTCATTTAAGTTACTTAACTTCTCAATAGTAGTTTTATTAATTTTGGCAACTGCTCCTTCTTTTTCTTTATTAACTTTTTTATTTCCTGTTATAAATCCTTTTTTTAATAAACTTTTTTGAGTTTTTTCGTTAAAAGTAAAATCTATAAAATCATTTGCTTGCTCTGAATTTTTAGCTTTTAACGGCAAACACATTATGGAATTTATAATTACAGGTTCTGTATTACTTAGTTTATCTACATTATATAATCCTTTAATAGCCTTTATATTAGGATTTTTTATTTGATTATTATAATAAGAAGTACTTATTATTATAGGAATATCTCCATTATTAAATTTTTCTAATGTAACTTCCTTTCCTTCTTCAAAAAAATTTTTATCTAATGCGTTATCTTTAACCATATTATTTATAATATTAAACGGTTCCTGCATATTTTTCATGTTTTGATATTCTTTTTTTTCTTTATCATAAATATTTTCTAATTCCATAGAATTCGTTATATTATTTGATATCATTGAAAACATAACTAAATTTATATCTAAATCATTTGGCAACATAACAGGCACTTTAATAGATGAATCTTTTAATTTTTTCATAATATTTTTTATATCATTTATATTTTTAGGTTCCTCTATTTTTAATTTATCTAAAGCTTCTGTATTATATAAAATCTCTATAGTATAAGGCATAATAGGTATTCCATAATATTTATCTTTAAACCTACCATAACTATTAAAAACATTATAATAATCTCTAGTAATATTATTCTTATCATAATTGGTTCTCATATCATCTAAAAGTCCTTTTTGAGATAACTTTATCATTTCATTCCTTGAAACAACTATCAAATCTGGCGATTTTTCTTTTTTTAATTCGTCTTGCACATTACTACCTAATGCATTATTTATATTTATTTTTACGTTTTCATTAGACTTTTTATATTCTTCCATAATAATCTTTAATATATTTAAAGAATTTTCATCTTTAATATCTATATACATATTCAGCTCTTTGTTACTGCTTCTATTTTCTTTTTTACAGGAAAAAAAGGTTATTGGACATATTAAAACAAGAATTAAACATATAATTTTTTTAAATTTCAAAAACACTTCACCTCCATCGGAAGTATATTCTTTTATTTTTATTTTGTACAAATTAATTAAATATATAATAGCTTCATATAATTAATTAGAGGTGAATTATATGAAAATGAGGGTATTTTTCCTAAAAAGAAAATCTATTTATTATTTTTTACTTTTAAGCTTAATATTAATAACTCTATTAACAACTATTAAATATAAAAATACTTCTGCTTTTAAATTACTAAATTCTAATAAGACTATAAGAAGAGATTTAACTGGCGATGGAAATGAAGACAATATAAATATTACTAATAAAGATAATAAATATTTCATAACTGTAAAATCTCAAAATAAAAACTACACGTTAAAAAATAATGAAAATAAAAGTTTTATAGGAGATTACAACAAATTTTGGCCTATTAAACTTAATTTTCAGGATATTTCCCGAGATAAAATTCCTGAAATATTTATACAATGTTCTCAATATAAAATGCCTATACAATATATTTTTAAATGGCAAAATAATGAATTTAAAAAACTTTATTCATCTAATAATAATATTATTGGATTAATGGACTCTAATAATAATAAAACTCCTAAAATTATATCTGGTAATCTTAAAAATAATGAAATAGTTTTTGATTCATTTATATTCATGGAAGATAGTATTAAAAGATTTGACTATAACTTTAATGAAAATTTTATGGGAAGCAACACTATTATAGAATTCATAAATTATATACAAAGCCTTCCTATATCTGAAGAAAATAGGCCTAAAAGTATACTTACAGATAATATAAGTGGTAAAGATATATCCGTTATAGGTAATCTTGTAAAAGAAAATAACATATACACTTTTCAAGATGCTAATTTTAAAGATATAAGAAATAATAATGATGGTGAAATTAATGAAATAAAATGGTCTTTAAATTTTAAAGGTATGTCAAAACAAGATAATAATTTAGTAAAAAATTATAGTATAGATGTTTTATTAAAATTAGTAGATAATCCTGATGATAATCATAGATTCAAAATTTATTCTATTACTTTAAATTAAAAATAAAAAGGGACCGCTTTACGGTCCCAAGGGGGATGGGGGGTTGTTGCATTAAATATATAAAATTTATATATTTAATGCATTAGGGAGATTATCTCGCCTAACTACATTTATATAATTGCCAATTTAAATAAAATTATTCAAGTTTATTTAAACTTTATTAATTATATATATTACTTAGTTCAGATATTTCCTTTATTAGCTGAAGTTCTAACTCTTTAGGTTCTATAACTTTAACATCTTTTCCAAACCCCAAAATCCATCTTTTTATTTCTTGTAAATTTTCTACATATACTTTAAATGAAATTTCACCATTTTCAAGTTCCTTTATTTCTTCATTTATATACCATTTATTCCCTCTTATGAAATCTGCTACATTTTTATTAAACTTTAATTCAACCTTAACCTTATTGTGTGTAAATATATTTTTATATTTTTCTAAAAAATTATTTATTGAAAAATTTTTAGAAATAACAAAAGTATCCTCTGTAACTTTTATATCCTTAATTCTATTTATATCAAATATTTCTATGTATTTATTAAAATAACAATATCCTACAATATACCATTTCCCATATTTAAAAATAATATCATAGGGATCTATTTTTCTAAAAGTAATCTCGTTTCTATTTATGCTAAAATAACTTATATTTATAGATTTATTATCCATTATAGAATTACATATTTGGGATATCTTATCCTGTGAAATTTTATTATTTCCTATGCTATTTATTCTGAAATCATTAAAATTATATATATTACTTAAATCTATATCCTTGCTGCTTAAATTATTTTTTATCTTTCCTAAAGCTGTTTTATATTCTTTTTCATAAATAAAACCATTTTCTTCTGTTAAAATTTCTCCTGCCATCAATAGTGCTTTTATTTCACTTTCATTTAACTCAGGGCTTTTCATATAAAAATTTTTATCTATATAAAACCCCCCATACCTTCCTTTTTTAGCATGTATAGGTATGTTAGCTAAATTTAAACTATTTATATATCTATATATTGTTTTTTTATCTACCATCAGGAAATCTGAAAGTTCTCCAGCCGTTACAAACTCTTTATATTGTAGTATAATTAATAATTGTAGTATATGAGAAATTTTTGACATATTATCACCTCTTTTCTATTCCTTAGTTATATCGTTATATTTATAATATTTTTTAGTTTTACCAAATAATATCTTTTAATTAATTTAGTAAAATAGATATTTTTATTATATAATTTAGATAGGAATTAACTTTTTTTCATAACTATATTATTATACTAAAAAAATAGAAAGAACTTTAAGTCTTTCTATAAAACATATTATTTATTTTTTCATTAATCTACTTACATAGTATATCTGTATTAATTTGTCTAAAATATCCATTTTATCCGGATTAATCATAGGTCTTAGCATATTTAAAAATTGTAATGTATAATCATTTTGCATCTGATTAAGATTCATATTATTAAATAAATTATTCTTCATATTATTCATATTCTTCATATTGTTTATGTTATTATCATATCTTTCATCATCATCATCATCATAATTATCATCATAATTATTATTATTATCTCCTTTATTTAGTGATGCCATTATGTTGGATAGCTGATTCATATCTATATTACTTAGCATATTTTGTATATTATTCATATCTAAGTTATTTTCATTCCTATTGTCATATTTACGTTTATGCTTTTTTTTGTGCTTAGACATTGAGCACCTCCAGTTAAATTAATGGTAAGGAGGGTTAATAACCCTCCTAGCTTAAATTATTAGCAGCAACATAATGAGAAGTCTCCACAGCAGCATAAATAATATAAAGCTATTATAAATAATATACTATTATCTACTTGACAGCATCCTCTCTTACCTATGTGATGTGAATCCTGACCTCCTGTGCAGCATCCAAATTGTAGTAATATTAATATTAATATTATTAGCCCGTTACCTGAGCCTTTTCTTCTTCTGCCTCTGCTTTCGCATCTGCATTTACATTTTTTTGACATGCTAAACCCCCCTTTCCTGGGCTATGGCTTTTTTGTATTCTATTCTTCTTCATTGGAATCTACATTGATTATATTACTAGATGATCTTGTTTCTCTTACTGGTCCACACACTGGTTGTTGTTTATTGCAGCAACAACATAAAATTAAGATCAAGATTATTATGAATGACCAATCGCAGCAACAATCATTATCATCACAGTAATCGTCACAATGTCTTCTCTTACGACGTTTTCTTCTACAGCGACATTCATAATCGTAACCACCACCGCAACTATTTCCACAACTATTTCCAAAACCACCAAAACCATTTCCATTGCAACAGAATAATAGTATGAACACTATAATCCAAATGAACCAGCTGCTACCAAATCCAAAACTTGGTCCACAACCTGGATTTCCACAATGTTTATCATTTGTAGCTCCATTTAATAAACCTGCTATGTCATTAAAATCCACTTTACATCCCCCCTTCTAAGGTTAGTTTATTATTTTTTACCCTAGTTTGTTTATTATCTTTTGTTCTTAATATATAGTATTCTACTAATGTATTTTTGACACAAAACTGTAATTAAAAAAATCCAAAAAAATAAAAGCAATAAAATATCCATAAAATAGATACTTTGTTGCTTTTATTTAATATATAGTTATATCATTTTTAATTTAGCTAAAATAACTTAACCTAGTTAAAAATATCATAATTGTATTAATAGAATTAAATACAAAGTGATTAAATACAGCATACCAAAAACCTTCTTTGTGTATCAAATAGCAATTAAATAAAGCTATAAATACTAAACCTGGAAATGCCTTCACATTAAAATGAACGATTCCGAAAAGCATACTACTTATAATAGCTGCTAATACTATACCTAATCTTTTATTTAATAACTTTTCAAATATATACCACCTAAAGACAAACTCTTCTGCTACTGGCGCAAATATAACAGTTATAGGTATAACCATTAAAAATTTATTTAAAGGCATATTAGAAAGCCATGTAACTACCTCTTGGTCTTTCAAATTTAATTTTAAATAATTAAATATAATATTAAATATAATCATTATTAAAATGTACCCTAAAAAAGTGGTTAAAGCATACTGTACTCCTTTTATAAAAGAAAAACTAGATATATCAAATTTAAATCTACGATAATCATCATCGTATTTAAACTCATAAGTTCCTTCACATATTTCATATCTTTTTTTTAGCTGAAATATATCCATTATAGTTAATATAAATGGAAAAAGATTTTGTGTAAATAAAGATCCTATTATATAAATTATGCAAAAAATAATACTTATAAATAAATTATTTTTTTTCGGTTTTATTTTAAAAAACAATATTATGGGGGGAATCCATAATATTATAAATGTAAGTATATTTTTTATTAACTCCATTATATATTCCCCCTCTAAATCCAATCTAGTAAACTAATATTTCTTCTAAAACTTCTTCTTTTCCTTCTTTACTTAATGAAGATATTAATAAAATCTTATCATCTTTGTCCATTTTTAATGCATCTCTTATAATTTTTTTATTTTTATTTATATCATTTCTTTTTAATTTATCAAGTTTAGTTCCAACTACTAAAACTTCATAATTATAATGTTTTATCCAGTTATACATATTTATGTCATCACCCGTTGGTTTATGCCTACTATCAACTAACAAAACTATTTTTTTTAGTTGATTTCTTTCAACAAGGTACTGTTCCATTATGTATCCCCAGTTTTCTTTTTCTTTTTTGGAGACTTTAGCATAACCATAACCAGGTAAATCTACAAAATACATATTATCATTTATTAAGAAAAAGTTTATCAATCTTGTCTTTCCAGGAGTAGAACTAACCTTCACAAGCTTTCTTCTATTAGTTAACGTATTTATGAGCGTAGATTTACCTACGTTAGATCTTCCTACAAAAGCAATTTCTGGTCTTTCATCCTCAGGATATTGAGCTCGCTTCACTGCTGATATGACAAATTCTGCTTTCTTTATTTCCATTTCCATATTTACTCTCTCCATTATTCTTCTTTTATTAAAGCATTTTCAAGGACTTTTTCTATTTTATCAGCTGAAATAAAATTAATTTTATTTTTTACAGTTTTAGCAATATCCCTTAAATCTTTTTCATTAGCTTTTGGAATTATTATTGTATCTATTCCAGCCCTGTATGCAGCTAATGACTTTTCTTTTAATCCACCAATAGGTAATACTCTTCCTGTTAATGTAATTTCTCCTGTCATAGCTACATTATGCTTAACTTTTTTACCACCTAGAGCAGAGATTAATGCTGTTATCATAGTTACTCCTGCTGAAGGTCCATCTTTAGGAACTGCGCCTTCTGGTACATGTATATGAATATCCTTATTTTTATAAAACTCAGTACCTATTCCATATTTACTAGCATTTGCTCTTACGTAACTGTACCCTGCTTTTGCAGACTCTACCATAACTTCTCCTAATTTTCCTGTAAGTTGCAGTTTACCATTACCATCCATAACACTAACCTCTATAGGCAGAGTATCTCCACCATAAGCAGTCCAAGCTAATCCTGTTACCACACCAATCTTATCTTCTTTATCTGCTTTTTCATAAGAAAATACTTCTGGTCCTAAATACTTTTTAACATGATTAATTGTAACATTAGTTGTATTCTTATTCTTTTCGATCATTTCTGTTATAGATTTTCTTATAATAGAAGATATTTTTCTTTCTAACCCTCTAACCCCTGATTCACGAGTATAATTATCTATAATATGATATATAGAGGAATTAGAGAAAGTAATTTTTCCATCTTCCATATTATGTTCTTTTAATTTTTTAGGAATAAGATGATTTCTAGCTATATAAAATTTTTCTTCTGAAGTATATCCGGATACTTCTATAACTTCCATTCTATCCAACAGTGGACCAGGTATTGTACTTAAAGTATTTGCAGTAGTTATAAATAATACTTTAGATAGATCAAAATCTAATTCTAAATAGTGATCTCTAAATGTAGAATTTTGTTCTGCATCTAATACCTCTAATAATGCGTCTGCTGGATCTCCTCTAAAATCGTTACTCATTTTATCTATTTCATCAAGTAAAAATAATGGATTTTTAGATTTAGCTTGCTTCATACCATAAACTATTCTTCCTGGTATTGCTCCTACATAAGTTTTTCTATGACCCCTTATCTCTGCCTCATCTCTTACTCCACCTAAAGACATTCTTACAAAATTTCTATTTAAAGAATGTGCTATAGATTTAGCTATAGATGTTTTTCCTACTCCTGGTGGACCTACTAAACATAATATAGGGCCTTTTAATGTTTTACTAACTTTTCTTACTGCTAAATATTCTATTATTCTGTCCTTTACATCTTTTAATCCATAGTGTTCTTCATCCAATATTTTTCTAGCTTTTTTAATATCTAAATTGTCTTTAGTGTCCTTATTCCATGGCAATGATAATATCCAATCTAAATATGTCCTAATAACTCCTCCCTCTGCAGAGAAATTACCAGAATTTTTTAGTCTATCTAATTCATATATAGCTTTTTCTTTTACATCTTTGGGAAGTTTTGCTTTATTTATTTTTTCTTTATATAAATTTATTTCCTTTTTATCTTCCTCATCTTCCCCTAATTCTTCTTGTATAGCCTTTAATTGTTCTTTTAAATAATATTCTTTCTGAACTTTATCTATTTTGTTCTTTACTTTAATTCCTATTTTTCTTTCAATTTTTAGTATTTCTATCTCTTCATTTATGATGATTAATATTTTTTCTAATCTCTCTTTTGAATCAACAATTCCTATTAACTCTTGTTTTTGTTCTTGGTTTATATTTATGTATGAACCTATAACATCTGCTATTCTGCCTGGTTCTTCTAAATCTTCTACTCCTACAGTTAAATCTGAAGATGAATCACCTGAAAGTTTAATATACTCATCAAAATTAGTTTTTATTAATCTTATAAGTGCATCTACTTCCTTATCATTTTCATATTGATTATCTTCTATCTCTTCTATCTCTACTTTTAAAAATGGCTCTTTTTCTAAATAATTAACTATTCTACCTCTAGTTTTCCCTTCCACTAAAACTCTAACTGTATCTCCTGGCAATTTTAGTATTTGCTTTACTTCACATATAGTTCCTATATCATATATGTCTTCTACAATTGGTTCTTCTGTTTCAGCCTCTTTTTGAGCAGATAAAAATATTTTTTGTCCATTTCCCATAGCTTCTTCTAAAGCTAAAATAGATTTTTCTCTACCTACATCAAAATGTAAAATCATATATGGAAATATAATTATTCCCCTCAATGGAATTAAAGGAAGAACTTCTAAGTTTTCTTTCATATATCTCCCTCGCTTTGATAAATTTAGCTTTATATATAGCTAGACTAATATATTATACCTATAAAAATACTTTTTTTCAAATAGTTATTATAATGTTATTTATTATTTTTTCAAAGTTATACTTAACTATTTGAATTTTATTTAGTCATAGATTCTGCTGATAGAAATTCTACACTCTTATCTATATTTAAGAATAATTTATCTTCTTCTCCAACACAAACAGATTCTTTTATTACTGTTTTTATATTTGAAGCAGGGATTACTTTTATATTATCTAATTTTTCGAATTTCTCCTGCCAATTTTCCTTAGGTATTATAATTTTTTTAGCTCCAGCCTTAATAGCCGCATCTACTTTAGCACCTACCCCACCTACTGGTTTTACTTCTCCATGAATAGATATTTCACCAGTCATAGCCACATTATTATCTACAGCTTTACCTGTAATAGCACTATATACTGCTGTAGTTATACTTATACCTGCTGATGGTCCATCTACAGGTATTCCGCCTGGGAAATTTATATGTATATCATATTCATAGCAATCTATACCAAATATTTGCTTCATTATAGTAATAACATTTTGAACGGAACACCATGCAGTACTTTTTCTAATTGCTTTTTTATTTGAACTATTAATTTCTTCCTCTTCAACTAATCCTGTTATAGATAAATTTCCTTTTCTAAAATTTACTTTTTTAGCTGTTGCCTCTATCTCCATAACCATACCCATATTAGCTCCATATACTGCTAATCCATTTACATATCCCACTTTAGGCTCCAGTGGTATCTTCTTTTGTATTCTTGGAGAATATTGACCATTTTCTATAACCCATTCTACATCCTGGACTAATATTTTATTTCTATTATTATTTATTGATAACCCTGCAGATAATTGTATTAAGTTTATAGTATCTCTTCCATTGTTACAATATTGGGATATTAATTCACAAGCTTCTTCTTCTATAGTAAAATTTAATTTTTTAATAGCATTCATAGCTATCTTCTTTATTTCTTCCGGTAATAACCCTCTAAAAAATACTTCTACACATCTAGATCTTAAAGCTGGAGTCATCTCTTCTGGACTTCTAGTGGTAGCCCCTATTAATCTAAAATCTGCTGGTAAACCATTCTCAAATATATCTCTTATGTAACTTGGTATATTACTATCTGAAGAATTATAGTAAGCACTATCTAAAAAAACTTTTCTATCCTCTAAAACTTTTAATAATTTATTCATTTCACTAGGATGAAGTTCTCCTATTTCATCTATAAATAATATTCCTCCATGTGCCTTAGTTACTGCACCCGCCTTTGGTTGAGGTACTCCTGCTAAACCTAAAGCACCTGCTCCTTGATAAATAGGATCATGAACTGAACCTATTAAAGGATCTGCTATTCCTCTTTCATCTGATCTCACTGTAGTAGCATCTATCTCCATAAACTTAGAATCTTGATTAAATGGAGAGTACTCTTTCTTCTTGGCATCTTCTAAAATCAATCTAGCCGCTGCTGTTTTCCCTGTTCCTGGTGGTCCATATATTATTACATGTTGTGGATTGGGACTACATATAGCAGCTTTTAATGCTTTTATTCCATTTTCTTGCCCTATTATTTCATCAAAAGATGAAGGTCTACTTTTTTCTGTTAAAGGTTCTGTTAGTTTTATACTTCTTAATTTTTTTAATGTATCTATTTCCTTTTTATTTTCCTTTTCAATTACTACCTTATTAGATTTTTGACTTTTTAAAGCGTTCATAAAATATAATCCCATAATAACTGTAAAAAATATTTCTATTAATATTAATGTTTGTGTCATATCCAAAACCCCTTTAATCCTTTTTTTATTATTATGTTCTTTTTCCACTTTATATATTCAAAAATGGTAATTTATTAATTTCATTGATTAAATAGAAAATAGCACCAAGATCAACTCTTGGTGCTATTTTTATGCTGTTTCAGAATCTTTTCTTTTTTTTGTTTTCTTAGGCTTAATAGGTAATCTTTTACCACCCTCAGCCTCTATGAATTCTGGCTTTCTAGTTTTTATACAATCTTCATTTACTATTACCTTAGCTATATTTTCTTGAGATGGTATGTCAAACATAATTTCTCTCATCATATCTTCTATTATAGCTCTAAGTCCTCTAGCTCCAGTATTTCTATTTATTGCTTCATCAGCAATCCCCTTTAATGACTCTTCATTAAATTCTAATTCTACATCATCTAATTCAAACAATTTCTTATATTGTTTTACAAGAGCATTTTTAGGTTCGGTTAATATTTTTATTAGAGCTTCCCTATCTAATTTATCTAAAGTAACAACTATAGGTAATCTTCCAATAAATTCAGGTATTAAACCAAACTTTAATAGATCTCCTGGCATAATATCTTTTAAAAGTTTACCTAAGTCTTTTTCTTTTTTAGATTGAATTTCAGCTCCAAATCCTAAAGAGCTAGTTCTTGTTCTTCTTTCTATTATCTTATCTACTCCATCAAAAGCTCCACCACAAATAAACAATATGTTCGTAGTATTTATTTGTATAAACTCTTGATGTGGATGTTTTCTTCCACCTTGAGGTGGAACAGCTGCTACAGTACCTTCAAGAATTTTTAATAATGCTTGTTGTACGCCTTCACCTGATACATCTCTAGTAATAGAAGGATTTTCTGATTTCCTTGCTATTTTATCTATTTCATCTATATATACTATTCCTTTTTCTGCTCTTTCTATGTCATAATCAGCATTTTGAATAAGCTTTAAAAGAATATTTTCTACGTCTTCTCCTACATAACCAGCCTCTGTAAGTGTTGTAGCATCTGCTATAGCAAAAGGTACATTTAAAAACTTAGCTAATGTTTGTGCTAATAATGTTTTTCCTGAACCAGTTGGTCCTAAAAGAAGAATATTACTCTTCTGAAGTTCTACATCATCACTATTTAAATTTGAATTAATTCTTTTGTAGTGATTATACACAGCTACAGATAATGATTTTTTAGCATCTTCTTGACCTATAACATATTGATCAAGATAGTTTTTTATTTCCTTTGGCTTGGGCAATGATGTTAAATCCACTTGTATATCATCTTCAAACTCATCACTTATTATTTCAGAGCAAAGCTCTATGCATTCATCGCATATATATACTCCTGGGCCTGCTATCAGTCGTCTTACTTGATCCTGTGTTTTGCCACAGAATGAACATTTCAACTGTTTTTTTTCATCTATTTTAGACATTTCTACACCTCACTAAAGGTTATTTCTTTTTATCAATAACTTCATCAATTAAACCATATTCTCTAGCTTCTTCTGCGCTTAAGAAATGATCTCTTTCTGTGTCAAGCTCTACCTGCTCTAATGGTTTTCCTGTTCTATCGCTTAATATAGTATTCAATTTTTTCTTCATTTTTAGAATTCTTTCAGCATGTATTCCTATATCTGTTGCTTGACCTCTGAATCCACCCAGTGGTTGATGTATCATAACTTCACTATTAGGTAATGCATATCTTTTTCCCTTTGCACCAGCTGCAAGTAAGAATGCTCCCATAGATGCTGCCATTCCTACACATATAGTAGAAACATCTGGTTTTATATATTGCATTGTATCATATATTGCCATTCCAGAAGTTATAGAACCTCCTGGGCTATTAATATATAAATATATATCTTTATCTGGATCTTCTGCTTCTAAAAATAACAGTTGTGCTACTATTAAACTAGCGGTTGTGTCATTAACCTCTTCACTTAACATTATTATTCTATCTTTTAACAACCTAGAATAAATATCGTAAGACCTTTCCCCTCTATTTGTTTGTTCTACAACTACAGGTACTAAACTCATACATATCTCCTCCTTTTATAAAAATAAGATACTAATGATACCTATGTGATATTTATAATTATTAAAACTTAGTTGCCAGAAAATATATCCTGGCAACTATATTATTATCTATTATTATAAATGAACTAAGCTATTTCTTTACTATTTTGCACTAATAGGTCTAAAACTTTTCCATTAACTATATCAATTTCTAAATATGCTTTTTGAGCATTTACTATTAATTCAGCAGTTTTTTCTACATCTTTTTGACCATATTGTTTAGCCACTTCCATAGCTTTTTCTTTTAATTCTTCTTCTGTAGCTTTTATATCTTCTACTTTAGCAATTTGTTGCATTATTAAATCTGTTTTAACTCTTTTTTCAGCTGTTTCTCTCATATATTCTTTTACTTTTTCTTCTGAACTATTTGTAAATTCATAATATGATTTAAGATCTAAACCTTGATATTTTAATCTCATTTCTAAATCCCTTACCATATTATCTATTTCTTTTTCAATCATAACTTTTGGTATATCTATTTCAGCATTTGCTGCAACTTTTTCAACTACTGCTTCTTCATATTCTGCTTTAGCTTTTTCAGATAGTTCTTTTTTCATTCTGTCCTTTATATCTGATTTTAATTCTTCTAATGTATCAAATTCTGAAACTTCTTTTGCAAATTCATCATCTAAAGCTGGAAGTTCCTTAATTTTTATATCCTTAACTGTTACTTCAAAAGTAGCTGGTTTTCCATTTAAATCTTCTCTGCCATATTCTTCTGGGAAACTTACATTTACTTCTTTTGATTCATCTTTTTTAAGACCTACTAATTGATCTTCAAAGTCCCCTATGAAAGTGCCTGATCCTATTTCTAATTCATAATCCTTAGCTTCTCCACCTTCAAAAGCTTTTTCATCTACATATCCTTTAAAATCAATTATTGCTATATTTCCTTTTTCAATTGTTCCTTCTTCTTTAATAGACACTCTTGCATTTTTTTGTTGCATAGATTTTAATTCATTTTCTACAGCTTCATCTTCTACTTCATATGAAACTTTTTTAACTTCTACGCCTTTATAGTCTCCTAATTTTACTTCAGGAACAGTTGTAACTTCTGCTGTATATATAAAATCTTTTCCTTCTCCTATTTGTACTACATCTATTTGAGGGAAATCTACTGGTTTTATATTATTTTCTTCTATAGCTTTAGGATATGTATCTTCACAACAGAAATTTATAGCATCTTCAAATAAAACTCCTTCTCCATAATATTTTTTTATTATATTTAAAGGTGCTTTACCTTTTCTAAATCCTGGTACATTAAATCTTTTAGCATTTTTTTTGAATGATTTTTTAACAGCTTCATTGAATTTTTTACTATCAACTGTTATCTCTAATTTTACAACATTCTTTTCTATATTTTCCACTTTAACGTTCATTATACTTCTTCCTCCCAATTCCTTGTTATATGCTCATTTTAACTCTATCATTATATCATATATTTATAATTATTAATATACATTACACTAACATAAAGTAAAATAGATTATAGTTACCTAAACTACACTTTATTAACTATTATATATCATATTCTATATTATTTACAATATTTTTCATCACAATAAAATATTTTGAAGAAAATCCCTTGAATGCATAATTTCCGAATATGAGGAATAATTATCATTATAAACTTCTATAGTATAAACATTATTATATCCTATTTCCTTTAATTTACAACATATTTTTTTTAAATTTATATTTCCTCTTCCAGGTAGGAGACAAATATTATTCTCATCTCTATCATTTATATGTACATTGACTATTTTGTTTCCCATTACATTTATGTATTCAATAGGATCTTTCCCTATCTTAAAAGCTTGTTTGATGTCTAGTGTATAATTTAAATTAGTACTACATTTTTCATTTAACATATTTAAAAAATCTATATTTGAAGACATACACCAAGCTACATTTTCTTGAGCCAGTTTTATCCCCTCTTCATTAGCAATATAATTTAATTCATCATAAACATCTATAATATAGTTCATATCTAGCTCTGATAAATTACTTCTTCTCATACCATGAAATGTATAATAATTTGCTTTCAATAAATTTCCTGCCTTGCATACTTTTTTAAATATCTTAAGCATATCTCTTTGTCTTCTTCTATAAGAATCAAATAAATAAGGTTCAAAAGCACTTGAAAAGGCATGAATAGAATTTATAAAAAATTTATTTTTTTCTTTTTCTTCCTGTAATTTTTTTATAAAATCTTCATTATACTCACTATAAGTATTTAAAAAAACTTCCCCAACATTAAATCCTAAACTTTTCATAACTGATATAGTTTCTTCTATTGGTACTTTAGGATACAAACAAGCAGAAGACATTCCTACTTTCATATTTACCTCCTCAAATAAAGCAAGAGTGTATATATTCAATACACTCTTAAAACTATTATATACTTATTAATTTTAATATTATTTTATCTATTGAATTTTTATTTTACTCAGCTACGCTTCCATCTGCTTTTAAGAATAAAGTTTTACTATCTGAAACCACTGTAAGTCCCTTTTCTGTTAATTTATCAAACTTAATGTCTTCTCCTGATATATTTTGATTGTATAAATGAGTTTTATTTTTTATATTATACATCCACACATATTTAGTGGTCTTATTGAACCATGGTAGTTGAGAAACATACGCTATATTATCATTATCTATAAATTTAGGTAAAACTCCCCAGAAATAATCTTGTTTTGAAGCTAGTATAGCATCCTTTTGAAACGTTGTTCCAGATGTTGATGTATACTGCTTATTTGTTATATCTTGCTTTTCACCATTTAAATTTACTAAATAAATATTTTGAGTCTTAGGATTTGTTACAACTATTAAATTTTTTGAAGGATTTATATCATATAATAAATTATTTTTATTTAAATCTATAGATTTAATAGTCTTATTTTTATTACTATCTTCTATATATATCAACTTTATTTTTATATTATCTTCTAATTGAACTTCTATATTATTATCTTTAGAAACTTCACTTTCTTTTTTTACTGTGGCTGCATTTTTATTTTTATTTTCTTTTTGTTCTTGTTGTTTATTTTTGTGTTCTTCTTCAGCCTTAGTTTCTTCTTTTATTTGATTTAAACTAATTTTTATTTTTTTACCAATACCATTGTTAGTGAATATTACTACTAAAGAAATTAATATTATAACTATAACTGAAAAGAAAGTCCTTCTTTTTCTTCTTTTCATTCTTCTTTCATAATCTTTGCTAAAAATACTTGGTTTTGCCACAATAATTCCTCCTATATATAATGCCTATCCATACTATACTAATTAAAATGTATCTATTATAATGTATACTTAACATTATTATAACTCAAAACCATAAAAAATAATAACCATTTTAATAATTATTAAAGTAAAATTAAGTTTTTATTTAATATTTGTTTAAACTAAAAAAGTGTCTCAAAATTAAGTCTATTTTGAAACACTTTTTACTCTTAAATTTATTTTTGCTTTCTACTACCTGGTTTTACGAAAGGTATATTTTTTTTACATAACTCACAGTTATCTTTTTCATAAGTTTCTATTTCTAATTTACAAGCACTATATATTGGATATTTTGTTTTTATATCTTCTGCTCTTCTATCAACTATACATGCTATGCCTACTACTTCTCCACCCATTTCTTCTATAACTTTGGCTACTTCTAAAGAAGATTTTCCTGTAGTTATTACATCTTCTGATATAATAACTCTATCTCCCTTTTTTATTTCAAATCCCCTTCGTATGCACATGTCACCATCTTTTCTTTCTGCAAATATTCCTGGTCTATTAGTTTGTCTTGCTAATTCATAAGATACTATTACTCCCCCCATAGCTGGCCCTACTATTATATTAAAATCTACATCTTTAAGTTTTTCTGCTATTACACTAATAACCTTTTCTGATTTTTGTGGATACTGAAGTAACTTTGCACACTGACAATATCTATTACTATGTCTCCCAGATGATAATAAAAAATGTCCTTCTAATAATGCATTTGATTCTCTTAATATATCTATAACATTTATATTACTCATTTATATCTTCCTCCTCATATTCTTTAAATTTATTTTAAATAATTCCCCTTATTTCTTCTAAATTTTTAATACCTTCTTTTTGCATATAACTTTCCAAGTCCTTTATTATATTTAATGCTGAGTATGGATTCATAAAATTAGCCGTTCCTATTTGCACTGCTGTAGCCCCTGCCATAATAAATTCTATTACATCTTTATAATTGCTTATTCCACCTATTCCTATCACTGGTATCATTACTTTCTTACATACTTCATATACCATTCTTAATGCTATAGGCTTAATGCACGGCCCTGATAAACCTGCAGTTACATTTTCAAATACAGGAACTTTTCTTTTTATATCAATAGCCATAGCTTTAAATGTATTTACTAAAGAAATTGCATCTGCACCTGCACTTTCACATTTTACAGCCATATCTACTATATCTTCTGCATTAGGAGATAACTTTACTATAAGTGGGTTTTTACATATTTCCTTAACTTTCTTTACCACCTCATAAGCTACTTCTGACTTTATTCCAAAGGCCATACCTCCATGTTTTACATTTGGACAGGATATATTTAGTTCTATCATATCTACATCTGTTTTATTTAACTTCTCTACTACTGCTATATAATCTTCTATACATCCTCCACCTACATTTGCAATGATTATAGTATCTATTTTTTTCATATTAGGTAATTCTTCTTTTACAAATCTATCTATTCCAGGATTTTGAAGGCCTACACTATTTATTATTCCAGAACTAGTTTCATAAATTCTTATACCATCGTTTCCTTCTTTAGGATTTAAAGTCAATCCTTTACTAGAAATTCCGCCTAATATGGAAACATCATAGAATTCTCCATATTCTTCACCAAATCCAAAAGTTCCTGATGCAGCTATGATAGGATTCTTTAAAGTTTTACCACACAAATTTACTTGAAGCATTATATATCCCCTTTCAAAATAATGTCCTCTCCTTTAAATACAGGCCCATCCTTACAAGTTCTCTTGTTACCAAATCTAGTTTTACAAGTACACACAAGACATGCTCCTATACCACAAGCCATTCTTTTTTCCATAGATACATATAAAGGAATTCTTTTCTCTCTGCATATTAATATAACTTTATCCATCATTATTTCTGGTCCACAACATAAAACCAAATCATAGCCTTCTGGATTAAAATAATCTGTTACATATCCCTTTTCTCCCCTACTACCGTCCTCTGTAACTACAACTAGTTTTTCTACTAAATTATTAAATTTTTCTGTAATATAAACTTCATCTCTAAAACCCACATAAAAATCTACTTTAGTATTCTTTATACTTTTTAATAAGTAATTCATGGGAGCTATTCCTATACCACCTACAACTATAGCAACTTTTCCATTTATATTTTCTAAATCAAATCCGTTTCCTAAAGGACCCATTATTTCTACTTCTTCTTCCGATCTTATTTGAGATAGAATTTGGGTTCCTTTTCCTTCTACTTTATATAAAAATTCTATTGAGTTTTCACTTATATCATGTATACTTATCGGTCTCCATAAAATCGGCTCATTTTTCCACGCTCTAATCATATAAAATTGTCCTGGCTTACCTTTAAAAATACCCTCTAAAGTAATTTTAAATATACCTGTTGATATATTTTTATTTTCTATTACCTTTACTCTAAAAGTTTTAGGATTTATTTTACACACCACTCTTTCTAATAATTTAATACCATAAAATATAGTTACATCTCAAATTTATCTGTCTTATTTAAATAAAAATTTATTTTTATTTTGTGCTTTAATACATTTTTATGATACTAAAAATTACTTAATTTAAATAATCTATGTAAACTGTAAAGTTTTTTTCATATTTATAACTTCTTCTCTTGCATATTCTTCAAAGTTTTTTCCTTCCTCATCATATTTTTTATATGCAAGCAATATTCCCCTTGAAGAATTTACAATTCCTCCATTACCTTGACTTAAATAAGATTTGGCTACATCAGCTTTTCCACCTTGAGCACCATAACCTGGTATTAAGAAAAAAGTATGTTTTAATTCTTGTCTAATATTATTTTCTTCTGCAGTACATCCAACTACTGCTCCTATTGAACTATATCCACATTTACCTAAAAATTCTTTTCCTATATTCTCTATTTTTTCTCCTACTTTGTTATATACTTTTTTATCATCTTTTAAATCTAAATATTGTATATCCTTTGAACCTTTATTGGAAGTTCTTAATAATAAGAAAGCTCCCTTTTCTTTATTTTTAAAATATTCACTATAAGGTTCCAAAGTATCCATTCCCATATATGGATTTAATGTTATGAAATCACTTTCAAAATCTCCTTCAAAATGAGCCTTTGCATACATTTTAGCTGTAGCAGATATGTCTCCTCTCTTTATATCTGCTATAACTATACCACCTTTTTTTCTTATACATTCTAAGGTCTTTTTATATAACATCATACCTTTAATTCCCATAGCTTCGTAATAAGCTATTTGAACTTTATAACAAGCTGATATATCAAAAGTTGAATCAATTATTCTTTGATTAAATGAAAATATAGCATCTTCTATATTATTAAATTTATTTAAAAATCCTTCTGGTATATAACTTATATCTGTATCAAGTCCTACACAAACACATCCCTTTTTTTCTACACTTTCATACAATTTATCTATAATCATTCTATTCATCCTTTCTTCTATTAAAATTCATTGTATACTATACATCCTGCTTTAAATGTAACTTTAACTCTACCCTTAAGATGCATGCCGTCCATTGGAGTATTTTTTCCTTTGGAGTAAAATTCCTCAGATTTTACTTTGTATTCTTCTTTTGTATCTACTAAAACTAAATCTGCTTCTCTTCCTATTTTTATTTCTCCCTTATTTACTCCTAAAATTTCCGCTGGATTTTTAGACATTATTTTTGAAAGTTTGCTTAAACTAATATGATTATCATGAACTAACTTTGTATAACATGTAGAAAAGGAGGTCTCTATTCCAGATATTCCAGGACTTCCTTTTAATTTGTCTTCCTTACTATGTGGTGCATGATCTGTTCCTATGCAATCTACTATATCTTCCTTTATTGCCTCTATTAATATTTTCACATCATCATCTTCTCTTAATGGTGGATTTACTCTATAAAAAATTTTATTTGTAAGTGCTATATGATGTGGTGCTACTTCACAGGTTACTTTTAAACCATTCTTTTTAGCATTTTTTATATATTCTATAGATTCTTTGGTGCTTACATGAGCTATATGGACTTTACATCCTGTAAATTCTGAAAGAGCTATATTTCTCCAAGTCATTAGATTTTCTGAAAGTCTAGTATCTAATTCTGTTACATCATGTTCTTCTGAATGACACATTACTATAACATCTTTTTCCTTAGCCTTAAACATAGCATTTATTAACACCTTGCTGTTCATTACATCTTTTCCGTCTTCTGATATTATTTTCACTTTATTATCCATAGAATCTAAATGACTTATATCATCTCCAGAAAAATCTTTTGTAATTGACATACATTGATGTATATCTACTAATCCTACTTCTTTTCCTTTTTGTAAGACATACTCTACTTCTTTGTTGGAGCTACATATGGGTTTAGTATTAGCCATTAAATTTACCATAGTATATCCACCCTTTACTGCTGCTCTACTTCCTGTTAATATATCTTCTTTATATGTAAAACCTGGATCTCTAAAATGAACATGCATATCTATAAAAGATGGAAGAAGAGTTAATCCTCTTCCATCAAATATTTCACAATTTTTATTTAAGTCTATTCCTAATTCTGATATAATTCCGTTCTTTATATAAACATCTCCATGGAAGTTTTGGCACCAATCTATTATATTTACATTTTTAATTAGCAATTCATTCATTTGTGCATCCCTCCATAAATTTTATAATTTGTTTATATCTCCACCTGAATATATTTCATCACAATATTTACATCTATATTCCCCATTCTCTTCATCTACCAAGTAAAATTCATTAGGTATATAATTTTCTACAGATGTTATGCAGCGTGGATTTTTGCATTTTATAACATTTTCTATTGTTCTAGGTAATTCTAATTTTATTTTTTCCTTTATCTTTTCATTTTCGATAACATCTATTGTTATTGTAGGATCTATAAATCCTAACACTTTATAATCTATTTCCATTATATTTTCTATCTTTATTATGTCCTTTTTTCCCAATTTTGAACTTTCAGCATTCATTATAAGCGCTACTCTATAATCAGCTTCTTCTAATCCTAAATATTTAAATATCTTTATACCATGACCTGCTTGTATATGATCTATTACTATACCATTTTTTATACTATTTATTGTTAACATATTATCTAACCCCCAATAACTTTGCTATTAAAGCCATTCTTACATACATTCCATATTTAGCTTGCTTAAAATAGCATCCTCTTGGATCTTTATCTATTTCATAAGCTATTTCATTAACCCTTGGTAATGGATGAAGAATCATCATATCTTTTTTAGCATATTTCATTTTTTCGTTATCTAATATATAACTATCTTTTAATCTTACATAATCATCTTCATTGAAAAATCTTTCTCTTTGAACTCTTGTCATATAAAGTATATCTAGTTCTGACATAGCATCTTCCATCTTTGATACTTCTTTATATTCTATATTATTTTTTTCTAAAATTTCTTTTCTTATATAATCAGGAATCTTCAATTCTTCTGGTGACATAAAAACAAATTTGTTGTTTTTATACCTTGATAGGGCTTTTACTAATGAGTGTACTGTTCTTCCAAATTTTAAATCTCCACAGCAACCAATAGTTAAGTTAGATAAATTTCCTTTTAGGGATCTTATAGTTAATAGATCTGTTAATGTTTGAGTTGGATGTTGATGACTACCATCACCAGCATTTATAACTGGTATTTCTGAATACATTGCAGCTATTGCTGGTGCACCTTCTTTTGGGTGTCTCATAGCTACTATATCTGCATAACAACCTACAGTTCTTATAGTATCTGCTACACTTTCCCCTTTAGCTACTGAACTTGAATTAGGTTCTGAAAATCCTATTATCTGACCACCTAGTCTAAGCATAGCAGCTTCAAAGCTAAATCTGGTTCTTGTACTTGGTTCATAAAATAATGTAGCCAATATTTTTCCATCACATACATGTAAAAATTTTTCTGGCTCCTCAATTATTTCATCTGCTAATTTAAATACCTCTTCCAATTCTTCTAATGAAAAATCCATTGGATCTAACAAATTTCTTCCTTTTAACATATACAATTCCTCCTTTTTAATCTCTCTGGATTAAATTTAAAGGTATAAAAAATGCCTTCCCTTTTAAAGGAAGGCATAATTATACTCTATCTTAAAATATTATATTTTCATATAATATTTATAATTACACTTTTTTTATAAAATATACTTTTCTCTTCCTTCTTAGTCTCACAGGACTAATTTTAAAGGTCTTATAAAAATTTTATTAATCTTTATTCGTAATATTAGCACAAAACTTAAATCAAGTCAACTATTTATTTTAATCTTTTTGCCATTAAAGCTGCTCCTATAGCTCCAGCATATCTGCCAAGTTCATGAGCTTTTACTTCTGAACCTAATTTTTCTGACAGTCTCTCCAATATGTAACTGTTTTCACTTAAGCCTCCAGTTAAAAAATATTGTCCATTATCTGAATGTTTTTGACATAAAGATTTTACCTTTCCAGCTATAGAATCCAATACTCCATATGCTATATCTTCTCTTTTTTTACCACTACCTATTAAACTTATAACTTCTGATTCTGCAAATACTGTACACATAGAACTTATAGTTACATTTTCTCCATTTTTTGCTCTTTCACACATTTCTTCTATGTCAAATCCTAATGTATTTGCCATAAGCTCTAAAAATCTTCCTGTCCCTGCAGCACATTTATCATTCATAGTAAAGTTAGTAACATTACCATCTTCTACTGTTATAACCTTTGTGTCTTGACCTCCTATATCTATGACTGTACAATCCTTCTTAAATAAATAGTAAGCTCCCTTACCGTGACAAGTTATCTCTGTTATAGTTTTGTCTGCATAAGGAACAGAAACTCGACCATAACCTGTAGCAACTATTTTAGAATTTTCTTTATTTATTCCTATTTCTTTTAATTTATTTTTAATTTCTTCTGCTGTTTTAACACTACTCCATCCTGTTGGTAATACAAACACATCCTTTATATTATCATTTTCAAACACGCAAACCTTAGATGCAGTAGATCCTATGTCTATACCTATATAAAACATCTTATCCCACCTTTTTTATAAATTAAGTATAAAAATTTTTTATAGTTTTAGTTAACGAATGTAATCCTGAAGTTTTTATATCATTATCCTTTATTAATCTTTTTATAAAATCTTCATCATTTTTATTATACATTATACATATACCACAAGATTTAGACAATTCTCTTGGTGTAGGAACTATAGTATGTTTTATCTTATTCTTACTAAGTAAACTATCCATTTTCATACCTTCTGTATGTGAAGGAAAAAGAATATAATAATTTGTTTGCTCCATTTTATACACTTCCTTTTACAATATCTAATTAAGTGGCTATATAAAAACAAATTCAATTATATCATAGCAAATATAAAAATACATTTAATAAACATATGTATAACTTTTACTACTTCTTGGTTTATATATTTAAAAGTTAATCTGATTTTCCATATAACATGAGAAACCAGGAGTGAAACCAATAATAAGGTCTCTCTCCTGGATAAAATTTTTCCAGATAAAATTTAAAACTTCGCAACAAAATTAACTTATATATAAGTATACTTCTTATTTTAAATTTTTATATTTACAAAATTAAACCTATTTAAATAATCCTATAGCTTAAGCTATATCATTTCAAGGAATGCTTCAACTCTTGTTTTTATCTGTCCTGAATCTTCTGTTGAATAATCTGTTTCTATATGCATTATTGGGATATTCTTTTCTTTTAAATTAGCTTCTACATCCCTATGTTCAACTGCATAAGTATGACAGAAAGATAAATTAATATCTATAACTCCATCCGCTTCATATTCTTTAGTATATTTTATTATATCATCTATTCTGCCTGTGTTTGGCGTAAAACAGGCACAATTTATATTTAAGTATCTATCACTCAAATTTTTAATTAGTTCTTCTAAAGTTTCCCCTTCTTCTGAAACTTCTCTTTCAAAATATCTAGTTCCTGTACAAGTTTCTTCTACTACAACTTCTGCATCTAAACTTTCTATTATTGAATGAAGTTTCCAATTTGGTAATGCCATTGGAGTTCCTGTTATTAATATTCTCTTTTTATTACTTTCTTTGGAATTTTTAATTCTTTCTTCTAATTCATCACATAATTCATGAACTTTTTCTGTAAATCTCTTAGGATCATCATAGAAAGCTATTTGAGTTATTAATAAGCAATCTAACCCACTTATTGGTGATGGTTTATATTTTCTTAAATCATATAATCTTTTTAATGCTTTTCTTTTTGCATTTGTTACTCTTATGCCTTCTTTTAATGCTTCTACTGTTATTTTATTGCCTGTAAGTTCTTCAATTTTTTTAATAAGTTCACTAATTTCTTCTGCCCATTTTTTGAAATCTTTATCTCTTTTCATTTGAGGAAGATCCATTACATGTACTGGTACATATTCATCTAATATTTCCCATGCTTTTTTCTTTCCATCACAAGTAGTTTCCCCTATAACCATGTCACAAGATTGGAAGTAAGGGCATGTACCACCTATTTTAGCACCCATAAAAGCCTTTATAAGAGGGCACATATTTCTTGGTAAAACCTTTTCTCCATCTTCAATCCAAAATTGAGAACCTGCACATAATCCTACACTTATTGCATTTGCTGCTACTATAATTTCTTCAGGCACAAATACACAAAAAGTTCCTACTACTTTTCTACCCTTTTCCCTATATTCATTTAATTCTTGAATTCTAAGGCCATGAACTTCTGACACAACAAAATTAAAATAATTCATTCCCTCTGGTCTATTTTCTTGTGTCAAATATGTAGAGCCATATAATTCTGGTAAAACAGCACATAATTGATCATGCTTTTCTAGATTTACCCCTAAATCTGTCCATAATTTTCTATAATCTCCCATTAATAAAATCCCTCCAAAATAAAATACTTTATATTAATTTTAACATAATTAACATATGACAAGTTATTTGAATATGTAATCGTTATGACGATATTTATCATATTTTTTTATATAAATTTAATTTAATATTATAACATTTCTATAAAAGCCTCGACTCTGGTTTTTAATTGGCCTAAATCTTTCTTAGAATAGTCCGTTTCTATTTTTAAATAAGGCATTTTTTTATTATTTTTTACAAAAATTTTTATTCTATCTGATTCTACATTATAAGTATGACACGCCTGTAATATAACTTCTACTACCCCCTCTACCTCATATTCATCTATTAAATAATCTAAATATTCTATTCTATTGTCATTGGGGCTCATACAAGCACACGCTGTTCTTAAATATCTTTCTGTTAGTGCATCTACCGCATCCTTTTCTTCATCTACTAATAAGCTTTCATCTTTTGCACCACTACAATTTTCATAACAGACCACTACTCCTCCATTATTTTCTATAGCTTCTATCACTTTTTCAGTAGAATCACCTAAAGGACATCCTGTTACAAGTATTCTTTTATCTTCTTTAGAAACAGGCCTTTCACCTTCATTATATTTTTTCATTGTCTCTCTTATTATATTATTTATATCCTCTATTTCTTTTTCTTTGTCTGATAAATATAAAGTTCCTTGTATTACTCTTCTTAGATTATAACCTGTCATAGGTGGTGGACAAAGTTTTGATAAGCTATAATAGTCTCTTAAAGCCATCCTTTCCCTATTTCTTAATTTAATTGTTTCTTTTAACTTTTCTTCCGTAATTTCTACCTTCAAATTTTTTTCTAATTCCTCTTTAAGCTTTATAATTGCTTTTTTATAATAATCATAAGAGTCTTGTCCATATGGAGTCTGTGGTATATTCATAACATACATAGGTTTCATTTCACTTAATAATTCATACATTTTCTTTTTTCCATCACAAGTGGTTTCTCCTAAAAGCATATCTGAAAAATAATAAAATGGGCATTTTTCTGTTATTGCAAAACCATAGCTTGATTTTATTAATGGACATAAATTCCTTGGCAAATATTTTTCTGCATCTTCTATAGGTTCCTCATCCATACCGCAAAGCCATGCTGCAACTGCCCCTGATGCAGCTATTACTTCCCAAGGAGCAAATCCACAATAAACTCCTACTATTTTACCACCTTCGTCTTTAATTTCTTTCATCTTTACAAATGCATTTCTTCTCGCTTCACTAAAATCTTTTATAAATTCTGGTAATTTATTCATATACTCCTCTCCTTCATTCCACATACTTAATTTTACTATATATTTAATTTTTTACTAATTTCAATATATTATAGTTGTTTATCTATTTATTAAATTTAGTAATAAATAGATTCTACTACTTTCCATCATAGAAAAAAGAGATGATTAAAATCATCTCTTTAAGCTGCTATATTTTCATATACTTCCTTTTCTACTGCTTTCTCTGAGTTAGCTACAATAATAGTACCTACAGCATCTCCTGTTATATTAACAGTAGTTCTTACCATATCTACTATTCTATCCACACTTAAAACTAAACCAATTCCTTCTAATGGAAGTCCTACTTGTTGAAGCACCACAGATAACATAACTACTCCAGCACTTGGTACTCCAGATGTTCCTATTGAAGCTAATGTAGATACAAGTATTATAGTTATTTGTTGATTTAAAGTTACATTAATTCCATACATTTGGGCTATAAATAAAGCTGCAACCCCTTGTATTATAGCTGTACCATCTATATTTATAGTTAACTAGCTATTGATCTATCTACTCCAAATTTTTTCTCACAAGTCTCTAAATTCACAGGTATAGTTGCATTACTGCTTGATGTACTAAAAGCCAACACCATGACAGGCCAAAACTTTTTAAAGAAACTTATAGGATTTAATTTTCCTATAACCTTAAGCATACCACCATAAATAAATATTATCTGAATTATCATAACAAGTACTGCAACTAAAACATACTTCATAAGTGGTATTAAAATTTTTAATCCTTGAGTCATTATAATATTACTTATAAGTGCAAATACTCCTATTGGAGCTACTATCATTATTACATCTATCATCTTTAATAAAACATTATTAATTTCCTCAAATATATTTAATAAACCTTTAGCTTTATCTCCAACTAAAGTTATTGAAATACCAAATATTAAGGCAAAAACTATTATTTGTAGCATATCTCCTTTTACCATAGCTTCCACTGGATTAGAAGGTATCATATTAACAAACATATCCATAATAAATGGAGGTGACGCTGTCTTTACAATTTCTTTACTTGCTTTTAATGTTACTCCTACTCCTGGTTTTAATATATTAGCCATAATAAGAGCTATAGTTGTAGCAAAAGCTGTTGTGAAAATATAATATATAAATATTTTGCCACCAACTCTTCCTAATTTTTTAATATCACCTACACTAGCTACTCCACATATTATTGAAAACAGCACCAAAGGTACTACTAACATCTTTATTCCTCTTAAAAAGACATTTCCCATGGGAACTAAAAACCATTTACTTAAAATTATATTACTAATTATAAAATTTAGATTCCTAAATTAGACAAAAATAAAAAACCAAGAACTTAATACTTTAAGTCTTGATTTTAAACATTGATTTCATTTTCTTATGGTGCGCCCAGCAGGAGTTGAACCTGCGACCTCCGGATTCGAAGTCCGTCACTCTATCCAGCTGAGCTATGGGCGCCCTAAATAAAAAACAACAAAAAAATGGAGCGGGTGAAGGGAATCGAACCCTCGTAACTAGCTTGGAAGGCTAGCACTCTACCATTGAGTTACACCCGCATATTTAATATGCTTATCATTAGTTATTAATTTAATAATGGTCGGGGTGACAGGGCTCGAACCTGCGACCTCATGGTCCCAAACCACGCGCGCTCCCATCTGCGCCACACCCCGACTGTATAATTCTAAAATTGCCACAAAGCTGGTGCGCCATCGGGGGTTCGAACCCCGGGCACCCTGATTAAGAGTCAGGTGCTCTACCAGCTGAGCTAATGGCACTTATTGGTGCGTCTTAAGGGATTCGAACCCCTGGCCCACGCCTTAGAAGGGCGTTGCTCTATCCATCTGAGCTAAAGACGCATATTCTGGAGCGGGTGAAGGGAATCGAACCCTCGTAACTAGCTTGGAAGGCTAGCACTCTACCATTGAGTTACACCCGCATTGGAGCGGAAGACGAGATTCGAACTCGCGACGTTCACCTTGGCAAGGTGACGCTCTACCACTGAGCCACTCCCGCATATTACAATAATCATTGTTCAATTACTAATTATCAATTGTTCATTGATATAAATGGTGCAGATGAAGGGAGTCGAACCCCCACGCCATAGGCGCTAGATCCTAAGTCTAGTGCGTCTGCCAATTCCGCCACACCTGCATATTATATGATTTTTGGTGATCCACCGGGGAATCGAACCCCGGACAACATGATTAAAAGTCATGTGCTCTACCAACTGAGCTAGTGAATCAAATGGCTGGGATGGCAGGATTCGAACCTACGCATGTAGCAGTCAAAGTGCTATGCCTTACCGCTTGGCGACATCCCAAAATGGGGTGAACAAAGGGACTCGAACCCTTGACAACCAGAACCACAATCTGGCGCTCTACCAACTGAACTATGCCCACCATATCAGGTTTAAATGGTGCGCCATCAGGGATTCGAACCCTGGGCACCCTGATTAAGAGTCAGGTGCTCTACCAACTGAGCTAATGGCACTTATTGGTGCGTCTTAAGGGATTCGAACCCCTGGCCCACGCCTTAGAAGGGCGTTGCTCTATCCATCTGAGCTAAAGACGCATATTCTGGAGCGGGTGAAGGGAATCGAACCCTCGTAACTAGCTTGGAAGGCTAGCACTCTACCATTGAGTTACACCCGCATTGGAGCGGAAGACGAGATTCGAACTCGCGACGTTCACCTTGGCAAGGTGACGCTCTACCACTGAGCCACTCCCGCATATTGCAATGATCAATTATTCATTCATATAAATGGTGCAGATGAAGGGAGTCGAACCCCCACGCCGTAGGCGCTAGATCCTAAGTCTAGTGCGTCTGCCAATTCCGCCACACCTGCATGTTATATGATTTTTGGTGATCCACCGGGGAATCGAACCCCGGACAACATGATTAAAAGTCATGTGCTCTACCAACTGAGCTAGTGAATCAAATGGCTGGGATGGCAGGATTCGAACCTACGCATGTAGCAGTCAAAGTGCTATGCCTTACCGCTTGGCGACATCCCAAAATGGGGTGAACAAAGGGACTCGAACCCTTGACAACCAGAACCACAATCTGGCGCTCTACCAACTGAACTATGCCCACCGTATTTATGGTGCGTCTTAAGGGATTCGAACCCCTGGCCCACGCCTTAGAAGGGCGTTGCTCTATCCATCTGAGCTAAAGACGCATATTTTGGAGCGGGTGAAGGGAATCGAACCCTCGTAACTAGCTTGGAAGGCTAGCACTCTACCATTGAGTTACACCCGCACTCTTTTGGTCGGGGTGACAGGGCTCGAACCTGCGACCTCATGGTCCCAAACCACGCGCGCTCCCATCTGCGCCACACCCCGATATTAAAGAGTTTTTCGAGTTAATTTTTATTATCTTGTTTCACCCTTGTTTCGCTTGTTTTCACAACTCCCAACGACATAAACTATTCTACATCATATAATTATATTCGTCAATACATTTTTCTATTTTTTTTTTAGTTTTTTAAAATTTTATTATATTTTCTTTATAACGGGGACTATTTTATCCTCTTCAATGCCTATAATAGCAACACTTCTAACACCATTTCTGGGTAGAGTAGGACTACCTGGATTAATAAACCATATTCCATCTATGTACTCTATTTGAGATACATGTGTATGACCAAATAAGACTATATCTGCTTCTAGTTCTAATGCTCTATATCTTAATTTAGATAAATCATATTTTACATCATACCTATTCCCATGTGTTATAAAGAATCTCCTTCTCCCTATTTCTTCTATTAATTCAGACGGAATCTTTTTTGAAAAATCACAATTTCCTCTTACGTTTATAATTTTTCCTTTATAAACAGAAGATAATATCTCTACATCCTCTATATTATCTCCTAAATGAACTATTAAATCTACATTACCTAAACTATTTATGAGAGAAGTTGCATCTCCTATATATCTATGGGTATCGCTAATAACACCTATTTTCAAAATTGCCCCCCCTTATCTATATATATTTTTCTAATTCACATTTTAAATTTTTTAATGCCTCTCCCCTATGACTTATAGAATTTTTAGTCTTAGAGTCCATTTGTGCAAAAGTTTTATTATATTCTAGTATATAGAATAAAGGGTCATACCCAAATCCACCTTCTCCAATTTCTTTTTCTCCTATAACCCCATTAATTTCACCTTGAACTTTTATTACATTATCTTTATTTATTATAAATACTATAGAACAAACAAATTTAGCGCTTCTTTCTTCCGCTTTTTTCCCCTCTAATTCCCTTAATAACTTTTTATTATTTTTTTTATAATTTCCATGTTCACCTGCAAATCTAGCAGAATATATACCTGGTGCTCCATTTAAAACATCTACCATAAGACCTGAATCATCGGCGATTACCATATAATTTGGTAAAATTTCATGTATAGTAGCTGCCTTTTTATAAGCATTTTCCATAAATGTATTTCCATCCTCTTCTATGTCTATATCAATTCCAGCTTCTTTCATTGATAAAGCATTTATATTAAATTCTCTTAATATTTCTTTTATTTCTCTTATTTTATCCTTATTATTACTTGCAACAATAACTTCTTTTGTCATATGTTAATCCTCCAAACAAATTAAATATTTTATTTATGTATCACTAAATTACCCTTGTATAACATATTATAATATAAGAATTAATTTATGGTAGGTGTGTTTTTTGAAGTATATAGGTCCTTTCTTAAGAATGAATACTTTAAATCCAAGCAATATTTGCTCTCAAATGAACTTTTTAGCTAAAGAATCTTTACAAAACATAGTACTTCATTCCAATTGTGGTATTTGTATACCCTTTAGTGAATTAAAATTAAAGCATGACTTTGCTGATTCTAAAACTTTTAGCTCTTATACACCTTTATTGTGTGTTTATAAAAAAGCTAATCCTAAACTTATAAATTCAAATAAAAAACTAGTATGGAATGATAGTAAATTTAAAAAAGAAGTAAACATATTAGGTAATAGCTTTATGGTTCTATCCCTTCTCCAATTAATAGAATATTATGAACAATTTAAAGATAGGGATAAAAATTTATACTCTTACACTAAATTATACAATAAATTATGTAAAAAACAATTAGAATTCTTTGCAACTTATTTTAGAAATGAAGAAGGAGTTTTTGTTGATAAATTAGATGTATCAGATAGTATATTATCCCAAATGGACTTTAAAGAAAAAAACAAAAAATTTAATTTTTCAAATCAATGCTTTTTAATGTGTGCTTACTATGGTGCGTCTTTATTAGATAAAGATGATTATTCTTCCAACTATAAGGATTTCTCTTTAGATATACTTAATATGTTTTTAGACTATAAGGATGAACTTTATACCCTTTCCACAGATGAAATATCTAAATTATGCTTAGGTATGAATATATTTTATAGATATTCTAAAGATGATGATAGTAAAGTATTGTTACTAGATTTATCAGAACTTTTACAAGAAAAATTAAAAGAAAAAAGTTTAGATAACGAAAAAAAAGTTGATACTTATTGTTTAGCTTATTTAGATTTTATGCTTACTTTTGATAATTTAGGAATATTAAAATTTAAAAATTTAAGTAAAGAAATATATAAATCATTAATAAAATTATATAATAATAATTTGAATATTTTCATTAAAAGCTCAGATAAAAAAGAAATAAAATATTCATGTGATGAATTAATATTATATCTTTTAGTATTGCTTAATGAATATAAAAATGATAAAGAAAACTCAGACAAGAATCTATTAATTAAATTTTATAGAAATCAAATAACGAATTCTGGAATAATACTAAGTTGGCCAGAAGAGCCAGCCTTAAATAGTATAGAAAGATACAAGAACTTTTCTTTAAAATCAGAAGATTTATTAGATGAACAATGTTTTAGAATGGGATCTATACCGTCTCCTGAAGCTATTGAAATAGCTCCAATTCTAGGCAAATATGTTGAATATAATACTAAAAAACAAGAGTTCTCCAATTGTAGAAAATCCTTTGATAGTAATAAAAATTTCTTTCTATGGTTTTTAATTTTATATACACTTAAAAATTAATATGAGGATATTGCATTGCAATATCCTCATATTAATTTTTTTTTTGGATATAATAAACCTACATCAATAAGTACAAGCATTGGTAATAAAATACTTTATAGGAGGGCTTTGTATGAATATAACTTGTTCTGAAAAATGTAAAAATAATAAAAATGGAAGATGCATATTAAATTACGTCAGTCCCTTTTTAAGTATTCACGAAGAAAGTGCTAATTGTGCTTATTTTCTTCCTATTAACTCATCTAAAGACAAAGCTACTATAAAATAATATTAAATATAGGGTGCTAAGGTTATTTTTTTTAAAACAACATTGCCATAGATAGTAATGTATTCTCCTTGTACCCTACTTTTTTTACATAGCATATCATAAAAAAAGCAAATAGGAATTTCATATAAATCCTTAACCAAAACATCTTGTGCCTTATTAATATATTCTACCTTTTTCCACATATCTTCTTCTGATTTGCTTTTATTTAAAAATTCTTGATATTGTAATGAATCACTATTAACCCTTGATAAAAAATGTAACGGATCATTATTTTTAGCTTTATTTGTAACAAAAGCTAAGTCATATTCCCCATCTTTAATTTTTTTATCTAATTCATCTTTATCTTTACAACTAATTAAATTAATATTTATATCTAAGTTTTCTTTTAATTCATCCATTATATTATTAACTATTTTATTAGAAATAGGATCTTCTATTAATATAATATTTAAATCTTTTTTTTCTTTTATATATTCACTTTTCTCTAAAAATTCTTTTGCTCTTTTTAAATTTTTATTTAAGCTAAAGTAATTTTTCCCATAGCTTATATTATCATTTTGAGCTATATTATTTGGTACATAAGCAAGTGCAGGTACTGCTTTCCCATATAATACTTTTGAACACATATCTTCTCTACTAATACAACTGTCTATGGCTTTTTTAAAATTTAAGTCTATATAATCTTTTTTATTAAATATTATACTTCCTGATTCTAAAGATAATTTTTTAGATATAATTTCTTCTTTGCTTAAATTATTAATTTCAGCTATAGGAGGATTCATAAACAAGTCCAATTTGGAAGTTTTTAAATTAGCCAAAGCTTCTTCGGTATTTTGTATAGATTTAAGTACTATTTTATTAATTTTTATATTTTCTTTATCCCAATATTTATTATTTTTATTAATTGTTATTTTATCTTTTTCAATTTTATTTATACAAAATGCACCTGTATATAATATTTCATTAACACTTTTTTTATAATTTTTAGCCTTATTATCTATTTCTCTTAATTTATATTTAGGCTTAGATAAGGTATTTAAAAAATATGGATCTTTATTATTTAATCTTATTTCCAACATGTTATTTTCTTTAGCTTTTATAGCTACATTTTCTAAGTTGCCATTGGCTAAATAATCTTTAACTCCATATACTGAATCTAATTCATTAAATCTTATATTATTTTCCTTACAATATGTAAGAATATCTTTAAAAAAGCTCTCAAAGTCTTGGGCAACTATTGTTTTTCCATTACTCCAGTGCAAATTATCTTTTATGTAAAATTTATAATCTATACCATCTTTACTAACTTCCCATTTTTCTGATAATTCTGGAACAATATTATTATTTTTATCTAATCCTACTAATCCATCGAATAAACTTAATAATAAGTCTTCTTCTCTTTGCGAAACTTCTTCTAACATAATTAAGTCCTTAGGAATAGTTTCTACATTATATATTAAGTAATCTCTTATCCCTTCATCTGAACTAACTTCTTTATTTTTTTCTACACAACCACTAAAAAAAATTAATATAAAACTTAGTAATAAACATATAATCTTTTTCATTTTATCCCCCCTGTTTTTAAGAATACTATCCTCTATTTAATTATTTACACTTATAGATTAAAATAAACAATATTTTAAAACTTTACATATATTTAAATTATTTTTCATATAAAAAATCCCCACATTTTTATGTGAGGATTTTTTATTAATATCTACATTTTATTTGCTTCTTCATTTACTAATTTATTTACTATTTGAGGATTAGCCTTACCTTTTGTTTCTTTCATTATAAGACCTACAAGGAAGCCTAAAGCTCTCTTCTTTCCATTTTTAAAGTCTTCTATAGATTGTGGATTATTCTCTATAACCTTTTTAACTACTTCTAATATAGCACCTTCATCATTATTTTGAACTAATCCTTTTTCTTCAACTATATCTTTAGGATTTTTACCTGACTTAAACATCTCATCTAATACTTTCTTACCTATATTGTTAGATATGGTTCCAGCATTTATTAATTTAATTAATTCTGCTAACTGTTCTGGATTAAATTTTAAATCTTTAACTTCCATAGTTTTTTCATTCATAAGTCTTGAAATATCACCCATTAACCAGTTAGAAGCTGCTTTTGCATCTTCACTTTTTATAGCAGTTTCTTCGAAGAACTTAGCCATATCCATTGTTAAAGTTAACACCATAGCATCGTATTTAGGTATTCCAAATTGTTTTACGAATCTTTCAGCTTTTTCATGTGGTAATTCTGGTATAGTTTTTCTTATTTCTTCTATCCATTCATCTGAAATATTTAAAGTAACTAAATCTCCCTCTGGGAAATATCTATAATCATTAGCTTTCTCTTTACTTCTCATAAGCACTGTAACAGAATTAGCTTCATCCCATCTTCTTGTTTCTTGCTCTAAAGTTTCTCCCTTATTTACAGCCTCTACATGTCTATCATACTCATATAAAAGAGCCTTTTCTAAAGCTTTAAAAGAATTCATATTTTTTATTTCTGATCTTACTCCAAACTTTTCGCTACCTTTAGGCATTACAGATATATTACCATCGCATCTTAAAGAGCCTTGTTCCATTTTACAATCTGAAACTTCTATTGAAGATAATATACTCTTTAATTTTTCCAAATATTTTGTAGCTTCTTCTGGAGTTCTTATATCTGGTTTTGATACTACCTCAATTAATGGTACTCCGGCTCTATTATAATCTACTAGTGTTCCGGCATTAGTATGAAGTAATTTTCCAGCATCTTCTTCCATATGTATTCTTTCTATGCCTATTTTTTTCTTTTCCCCATTTTCTAACTCTATTTCAATATATCCATCTCTACATATTGGAACTTCATCTTGAGTTATTTGATAATTTTTAGGGCAATCTGGATAAAAATAATTTTTTCTATCCATTCTACAAACTTTATTTATAGAACAATTTAAAGCTAAACCTGCCTTAATTCCATACTCTACTACTCTTTTATTTAATTGAGGTAGAGAACCCGGTAATCCTAAACATATTGGACAAACATGAGTATTAGGTTGACCACCAAATTCTGTAGTGCATCCACAATATATTTTAGTATTTGTTGAAAGCTCAGCATGAACTTCTAATCCTATAACTGCTTCAAAATCCATCTATGTTTTTCACTCCTTTGTTTTAACTATATACTTAAAAATCCGCTCTCATTTTATGAAAATCTACTGATTGTTCATAACTATATGCTAAATTAAATAATACATCTTCTTTAAAATAATCTGATATAATTTGAAGTCCTACTGGAAGTCCATCTACCATACCACATGGTAATGATATAGCTGGTACTCCTGCTACACTGATTGGAACAGTATATATATCTGAAAGATACATTGCCATTACATCATCCTTCTTTTCTCCTACCTTAAAGGCTGTTGTTGGTGATGTTGGTGATACTATAGCATCAAATTCTTTGAATACTCTTTGGAAATCATCCTTTATAAGTTTTCTTACTTTTAATGCCTTTTTGTAGTAAGCATCATAATATCCCGCTGACAATACATAAGTTCCTAGCATTATTCTTCTCTTAACTTCATCTCCAAAACCTTCACTTCTAGATTTTAAATATATATCCTTAGCATCTTTAAAGTTTTTGGATCTATACCCATATCTTATTCCGTCAAATCTAGCTAAGTTTGATGAAGCTTCCGCACTAGATATTATATAATAAGCTGATAGAGCATAATCCATTAATGGTAAAGAACATGGTTTTACTTCTGCTCCATTTGCCTCTAATGCCTTTATAGCTTCTTCTACAGATTTTCTCACATTCTTATCCAGTCCATCTCCAAAAAACTCTTTTGGAATACCAATTCTTTTACCCTTTATATCTTTAGTTAAACTTTTTTTATAATCAGGTACTTCCTTATCTACTGTTGTAAAATCCTTTTTATCAAGTCCTGCTATAACTGATGTTAATAAAGCGCAATCCTCTACATCTTTTCCCATTGGGCCTACTTGATCTAATGTAGAACCAAAAGCTACAACCCCTGATCTTGATATTCTTCCATATGTAGGTTTTAAACCAACTACACCACAAAAAGATGCTGGTTGTCTTACTGAACCTCCAGTATCTGTTCCTAATGCTAGTGGAGATTCACATCCTGCTACTGCTACTGCAGATCCACCTGAAGATCCACCTGGTACTCTTTCTAAATCCCATGGATTCTTAGCTAATTTAAATGCACTATTTTCTGTAGATGATCCCATAGCAAACTCATCCATGTTTAATTTTCCAAGGATTATTCCTTCTTCTTGTTTTATTTTTTCTGTTACATGAGCATCATAAGGTGAAGTATAACCTTCTAATATTTTAGATGCACATGTATTTTGCATTCCTTTTACATTTATGTTATCTTTTATACCTACTGGTATTCCTGATAAAGCTTTTAATTCTTCATTTTTTTCTATTTTTTCATCAACTTCTTTAGCCTTTTTCATAGCTTCTTCTTCTGATACATACAAATATGCACCCAACTTGTCATCTACTGTATTTATTCTATCTAAAAAAGCTTTTGTAATTTCTTCAGCTTTAACTTCTTTATTTGAAAGCATATCTTTTAATTCATGTGCTGTTAATTTAGTTAAATCCATTTTCGCTCCTCCTTTTTCCAGAAAACAAAAGAATTATTAGTCTATAACTTTAGGAACAATTACATATTCCTCTAAGCTTTCTGGTGCATTATCTATAACTTCTTCTAATTCCATAGATTTTTCTACATTATCTTCTCTATATTTGTTTTCAATATAATATGGATTTACTACTATATCCACATCATCAGTATTTAATTCATCTAATTTTTCCATATAGTTTAATATTTTATTTAAGTCATTTACAAAATTATCTTTTTCTTCTTCTTTAAATTCTAATCTTGCAAGTTCTGCTACATATTCTACATCTTTCTTTGAAACTGACATTTTATCCCTCACTTCCTTATTATATAAAGATTATTTTTACCTTATAGAGTCTAATATTTTTATTTTACCACAAATATATATTTTTTACATAGAAATAAAAAAAACCACCTGTAAAAATTAGGTAGCTTTTTTATTGTATTATATAACCTCTCCAAATACTTCTTCTTTAATCATTTTTTCATGAGAAATGCTTTCTTTTCTAAATAATTTATCTACAACTATAGCTATAGCTCCATCTCCACAAACATTTGTAGCTGTCCCAAAGCTATCTTGTGCAAAATGTATAGCTATCATCAATCCTTGTTGTACTGGGTTAAACATAAGCATATCTTTTAATAGACCTAAAGTAGCGTATACCCCACCACCAGGTATTCCTGGTGCCGCTACCATAGTAACTCCCAACATAAATATATATGGTATCATCATAGCTGCTGTTGGTACTTGACCTGATATAATCATTATACCCATAGCTCCTAATACTAAAGTTATAGTATCTCCTGCTAAATGTATTGTAGCACATAAAGGTATTACAAAATCTGCAACTTCTTCTGACACCTCATTTTTCTTGGCACATTGTAAATTTACAGGTATAGATGCTGCTGAGGACTGAGTTCCTAAAGCCATAGTATATCCTGGTACCATATTTCTTATAGCCTTAACTGGATTTTTTCTTGAAACAACATAAGCTATAGAATATTGCAGTACTATATAGGCTATTTGAAGCGGTATTATTATCAAATATACTGATGAAAAAGTCTTTAATGTTTGAATTATTTCTCCCGAAGCTGTTAGTTTTGAAAATATACCTGCTATATGTATAGGAACTAATGGGATTATTACATTTTTAACTATTATTTCAACTATTCCTTTAAAATCCTTTGTGACTTCTAAAAGATGTATTCCTTTTATATAAGGGATACAAATTCCTAGTGCAAAGGCTAAGACCAAAGCTGACATTACTCCCATAATGGGTGGTATGTCTACTTTAAAAAATGGTTCTAAATATATATTTGATTTAAACACATTACCACTATTTTTAATTAGTTTTGGCAGTATAGATTGACCTAATAAAAACGCAGCTATTCCAGCTATTATAGTAGATATGTAGGAAAATAATACAGTTATTCCTAATAGCTTTCCTGATCCTTTTCCTAAATCTGCAATACCCGGTGCTACAAAACCTATTATAATCAATGGTATGGAGAAATTAAGAAATCCTCCAAATAATCCTGAAAATGTATTTAAAGCCCTAACGACATGATACATGCCTAAAGTTTTGGATATAAACCCTATTAAAATACCAAATATAATTCCTAAAACTAATTTAGTTAAAAGACCTAGTTTGTTCATTTTGTCTCCTCCTTAGTTTGTATGTACTTTTATTGTATACATGTGTTTTTAATATAAACACAAATTTATAGTAACACCTCTTCTTATATTTGTCAATATTCTTGTACAAATGTATTTATTATAAGAACATAAATATTTTATATACTTTAGAATAATTAATATATGAATTAAAATAAGTTAGATAATAATACTTTTATATTAGTATTTATAATATAAAATCCTATTTAGTTAAATTGATATTATAACTAAATAGGATTTTCATTTATAAGTTAATTATTATTAATATACTTTCATGTATATAAAAAATATATTGGCTATAGCAAGAAAAATACAAACTAAGGAATAAAATTTATCTCTCATTCCCTTCGAAAAATCCAACATCTTTACAGACCAAACAATCATAGTAAAAAACATACACCATTGAAGTGTATAATAACTATCAAAATATTTTATATATGTAAATTGATATATAGTAAGTAAGGTTGCTAATAATGCTACAGTTGTTATTATAACCATTATCCACCCTAATAAATTTATATACTTTCTCATTTTTATCCTCTCCACATTCTTTGAGCTATTATTATAAATTAAACCACTTAAATAATATACCTTTTTTCATTTGTTGTAAATATATGTTTCTTCAATGTTATTATTTAATCATATTGAAAAATTCATCTTCATCTATTACTTTTATTTCTAAATTAACTGCTTTATCATATTTAGATCCTGGTTTTTCTCCTGCTAAGACATAATCTGTATTTTTACTAACACTACTTGAAACTTTTGCTCCTAAGGACTGTAATTTATCTTTTATTTCCCCTCTACTATAATTATTCAAGCTTCCTGTTACAACTATAGTTTTGTTCATAAAAGGGTTTTCATTAATTATTTCTTCTTCATAATAAGGTTTTACACCTAAATTTAATAATTCCTCTATATTATTTATGATTTTTTCATCAGCAAAAAAGTCATGTATACTCTTAGCTACTATTTCTCCCACATCTGGCACTTCCACTAATTCTTCTATTGTTGCATTTTCTATACTTTCTAATGTTTTAAATTTAGCTACTAAATCATTGGCAGTTTTTTTACCTACATTAGGTATTCCTAATGCATATATAAATGATGCTAAGTCACAATCTTTACTATTTTTTATAGCATCTATAAGATTTTGAGACTTTTTATCCTTAAATTTTTCTAAAGTTAATAGTTCTTCTTTTTTAATTTTATACAAATCTGCTATAGATTTTATATCTAATTCTTCAAAAAGTTGTTCTGCAGTTTTTTCACTGAATCCTGCTATATTCATAGCTTCTCTGCTAGCAAAATGAACTATACTTTTTACCATTTGTGGTTTACAAGATAATGTATTTTCACAATAATAATGCACTCCGTTTTGTACTAAATGGCTACCACAATAAGGACATTTTTCTGGTACCTCTATTTCTTCAGTTTCTTCCAATGATTCTTCTACTACTCCCATTATCTCAGGTATAACATCATTAGATCTTCTAACTAAAACTTTAGCACCTAATTTTACATTTTTTCTTCGAATATCATCCATATTATTTAGTGTAGCTCTTTTTACTGTAACACCACCTAGTTCTACAGGCTCCAATAATGCAGTTGGAGTAACTCTTCCACTTCTTCCTACATTCCATTCTACCTCTAAAAGCTTTGTAGTAATTTCCTTAGCTTCAAATTTATAAGCTATAGCCCATTTAGGGAATTTTATAGTATATCCTAATATTTCTCTTGTTTTAATATCATCTACGACAATTACCGCTCCATCTATATCATACTCAAGTTCTTCCCTTATAGATTCTATATATTGAATTTCTTTTTCTACTTCTTCCATGTTAGTACACTCTTTAATATAATTATCTTGAGGCAATCCCATATCTTTTATAAATTTCATCATTTCTGTATAACTTTTAAATTCTGGACCTTCATTATAACCTATATCATAAAAAAATGCAGATAAATTTCTCCTAGCAGTTTCTTTAATATCTAAATTTCTAAGGGCTCCTGCTGCACCATTTCTTAAATTTTTTAATGGAACTTTAGCATTTTTATTATATTCTTCAAAAACTTCTTTAGTCATTATAGCTTCTCCATGTATCTCTATAACATGTTTATTTTTTATTTTTAATGGAACTGTCTTTATAGTTTTTATTTGAGCTGTTATATCTTCACCTATAATTCCTGTTCCCCTAGTAGCACCCTTTATTAAAATGCCATTCTCATCATAGGTACAGTTTACTGTTAATCCATCAAATTTTTTAGTAACTATATATCTTAACTCTGGTAATTTTTCCTCACTCATATCATTATATTGCTCTATAACTTTTAAATTTCTATTATGCCATTCTATCAATTGATCTATATTTTGAGCTTTATCTAAACTCCAAAGCCTTCCTTTATGAGTATATTTACTAAACTCACTTAATATATTGTCTCCTACCCTTTGGGTTGGTGAATAAGATAACATAACTTTAGTTTCTTTCTCTAAACTTACTAATTCATCATATTTTAAATCATATTCTTTATCAGATACACTAGGATTATCTAATAAATAATACTCTCGGGCATACTGATTTAATTCTTCTACAAGTTCTTCCATTCTCTCTAACTTGCTATTCATATATATACCTCCTAAACCGCTTCAACTGGTGCCATACTAAGCATTAATATTTTAATACCTCTACGGTCAAAAGCAATAGTTAACTTTACATCATTAGAAACCTTACTCATACTAACTATAGTTCCTACTCCAAAGTCTTTATGCTTAACCTTTGAACCAACACTAAGCTTATTAGAATCTATATTATTTTTGGGCAAATTGTTTGAATTAGGTGTTTTATAAGAATTAATACTGTTTGTTCTTTGTGATCTTGAAGTAAAATTTTTAGGTAACACTTTACTAGTTGCTACTTCTCCATTAATGTTCACATTATCTTTTAAATCTTTAGATATTTCACTTACAAAATCCGATATACCATAGGCTACAGTTCTTCCAAATACTTTTCTAATTTCTGCTGAAGTTATATATAATTGCTCTTTTGCCCTTGTTATAGCAACATAACATAATCTTCGTGATTCTTCCATTTCCTTTGGATCTGATAATGATTGTGTTCCAGGAAATATTCCATTTTCCATACCTACCATAAATACTACAGGGAATTCTAATCCTTTAGCACTATGCACTGTCATCATAGCAACACTTTCTGAATTTTCATCATAATTATCTATATCTGTAACTAATGCTACTTTTTCTAAGAAAGTTCCTAAAGACTTATCTTCTGACTCCCTTTCAAAATCTGATGCTGCAGAAACTAATTCTTTTAAATTCTCTACCCTGCTTACATCATCTGGATTTTTAGAATTCTTTAATTCCTTTAAATAACCTGTATCCTCTAATACTTCTTTTATAAGAGCAGATACGCTTATATCATCTTTTTTTCTTATAAAATTATTCACTATACTTACAAATTTTTTAATAGATGTTATGCTTCTTTGAGACAATGTTAATATTTGATCGGCATCTAAAAGTACACTGTACATACATTCATCCATTTCATTTGCAAATTCCTGGACTTTTTTTACTGTAGCATCACCTATACTTCTTTTAGGAACATTTATTATTCTTCTTAAACTTATATCATCTAATGGATTATTTATAAGTTTTAAATAGGCCATTAAATCTTTTATTTCTTTTCTGTCATAGAACTTTAGTCCACCAATTAATCTGTAAGGTATATCAGCTTTCATAAATATATCTTCAAAAATACGTGATTGAGCATTAGTTCTATATAAAACAGCAAAGTCATTAAAAGATTTATCACTATCTTTTATTATCTTTTTAATTTCAGAAGCCACAAATTTTGCCTCATCTATATCAGAATATGCTCTAAATACCTTTATCTTGTTTCCATTTTCATTTTCAGTTCTTAAAACTTTATTTTTTCTTTGAGAATTATTTTTTATAACCTCATTAGCAGCATTTAATATATTACCCTTTGATCTATAATTTTGCTCTAATTTTATAACTTTAGCTTCTTTATAATCTTTCTCAAAATTTAATATATTGCTTATATCTGCTCCTCTCCATTCATATATACATTGATCATCATCACCAACTACACATATATTTCTATGAATAGAAGCTAGTAATTTTACTAATTCATATTGAGATTTGTTAGTGTCTTGATATTCATCTACCATTATATATTTAAACTTTCGTTGGTAAAATTCTAGTACTTCTTTATTTGTTTTAAATAGTTCAACAGTTTTATATATTAAATCATCAAAGTCCAATGCATTATTAGTTTTTAATTTTTTTTGATATAAAATATATGCATCTGCAATTTTATCTTTTCTATAATTTCCACTAGAGAATTTTTTAAATTCCTTAGGTGATATTAAATTATCCTTTTGACTGCTTATAGTGTTTATTATTTCTCTATCTGTAATATCTTTATCATTTATATTTAATTCTTCCATACATTGTTTAACCAAAGTTTTTTGATCATAGGTATCATATATTGTAAAGTTTTTATCATATCCTAATTTATCTATTTCTCTTCTTAAAATTCTTACACAACTTGAATGAAAGGTAGAAACCCACATTCCTTCCACTACATCACCAACTAATACCTTTATTCTTTCTTTCATTTCTCCAGCAGCTTTGTTAGTAAAAGTTATAGCCAAGATTTTAGAAGGATATATATTTAAATTCTCTATCATATGAGCAATTCTATATGTTAACACTCTTGTTTTACCTGAACCTGCTCCTGCAAGTATTAATAACGGCCCATCTATAATAGTAGCAGCTTCATGTTGTTCTTTGTTTAATTTACTTTTTAATTCCATTACATCAGCTCCCTAGGTTTTATCTATTTTGCATCTTCTTAATATTATATCATCTTCACTATTAGTTAAACATTATTATAAACAGAGTTATTGGGTTCAGAGGAAATTCTTACTTCCAAGTTTAAAAAGATAATAGTATTAGATTGGGGTAATCATCAGATAAATTTAAAATGTGCTAGCAAAAACTAGCACATAATAATTTAATTCTATTTATTTATTCTCTATTCTATCTAATACTATCTTATAACCTTCACTTCCATAGTTAAGGCACCTATTTACTCTGCTTATAGTAGCAGTACTAGCCCCTGTAGCTCCTGCTATTTCCAAATATGTAATTTTCTTTTTAAGCATTTTAGCTACTTGGATTCTTTGTTCTAAAGCTTTTATTTCGTTAATAGTACATATATCTTCAAAAAACCTATAACATTCTTCTTTAGTTTTTAAACTTAAAAAAGCTTCACATAGAAAGTCCATTTCTTCGCTTTCTAATTTAGATTGATACTGCTCCATATGTTTCAGCTCCTTATCCAAACTCCAATTTATTATTTACTTTAATTTTATCACGTATTAAAATATTAATCTACAAAATTAAGTAAATATATACTAGCAAAAAAACAAAACAGCCTATTGGGGTTATAGGCTGTTTACAATAAATAAAAAGGGGGCTATTTATTCTTTTTACTTATCCTTGCATAAACTATTATAATTAATAGAAATAATAAATGCAAGATTTTTTTGCAAACTTTATTGTAAACTTTTTTTAAAATGGTGTTTTTATATTCATAATATTTTAATATTTTTTACATTTATATATTTTTTAATAAAGCTACTTCTTCCTCTGTTAATTCTCTATATTGCCCCTCTTCTAAGCTTTCATCCAACTTTAATGGTCCAAATTCTTCTCTTTTTAAGTAAATAACCTTTTTATCTACACTTTCAAACATTCTTTTAACTTGATGAAACTTACCCTCATGTATAGTAACTCTTACTTCTGATTCCTCATCAAATGATTTTATTATTTCAAGCTTTGCAGGAAAACATTCATATCCATCATCTAATACTATACCTTTTTCAAATTTTTCCATATCTTCCTCTTTAACTTCCTTATTAATTTTTGCATAGTATATTTTATCTACATGCCATTTAGGAGATATAAGTCTATGATTCAACTCACCATCATTAGTAAGTAAAAGTAGTCCTACTGTATTTTTATCTAGCCTTCCTACAGGAAAAGGTTCAAAAACTCTATCTGCCTCTTCTAACAAGTCTACAACAGTTTCATCATAATTATCAAAAGTTGCAGAAACTACATTTTGTGGCTTATTCATCATCAAATAAATATATTTTTTATAGATTAGTTCTTCCCCGAATACAAATATTTTATTTTTTTCTGTATCTATTTGCATACCATTATCTTTAACAACTTTACCATCAACATCAACTTGACCCTTTTTTATTAAAGCCTTAACCTCTTTTCGTGTACCATATCCTAAATTAGCTAATATTTTATCTAAACGCTCCATGAGATTCCTCCTATTTTTTGCTTATTATATTATTAGTATTACCATTATAACAAATTTAAAGGAAAGTGCATTGCACTTTCCTTTATACTCCATAATTTTTCATTATATTTTTTACATAATTTCTTGTTTCACTTGGTAATTTATTTATATCACAAACATTTTTTACGCCTCTCCATTGAAGAGTTCCAGGTCCTGCATTATATGCTGCTAAAGCCAATTCCTTCACATTTCCATGTATATCTAGCATCTTCTTTAAATATTTTGCTCCACCATCTATATTTTGCTCTATATCAAAGAGATTTGTAACTCCTACTTCTCTAGCTGTACCAGGCATAAGTTGCATTAAACCTTGAGCTCCAGCATTTGATATACAGTTAGGATTAAAATTTGATTCCTGTTTTATAACTGCCATTAAAAGTCCTTTGTCTATTCCATATTTTTTTGAAGCTTTTTCTACAGCACTATCTATAGTTAGATTACCTGTTTTAACTTCAGATTTTATACTATTTATTTCTCTTTTTGCCTCTTCTAATTTTTGCCCTACACCATAATATTTATTCCCACTGTTAGTTGAACTATTAAAGGATAATATATTATTTAAATCACTATTATCTTTATTTTCCATAGCCTTTAATAAGCTATCTAAAACTATTTGAAAGCTTGATGAATCTCCAAAGGACGACTTCATTATTTGTCCCATCAATTGCATTTGTAGCATTTGTTGTAATTTCATCTCACCACTATCTACTTTCATAAATTCACCACCAATTTTAAACATATATTTAAATTATCGTCTTATTTTCTACTTTATTTATACTTTAAATCTAAATATATCATAATCTTCATAAGCACATTTTAAAAAGCTGCTTTTTGACAAAACCAATACTTCATATTCTCCTTCATTAAAAGGCATAAAAGTATAATATTTCTTTCTACTATAATCTTGAACTAACTTCCATTCACCTTTATTCATAATATAAAATTGATAAAGAACTGCATTTCCCCCTTCACTATCTACACTAAAAGTTACAGTCTCATTACATTTTATATCTGTTCTACTAGTTTTTATTTTTGTATTTGTTATAGGTAGAGCTTCTCTTACATAAAATTTAACTTCTTTTTTAGAATCATAAATTTCTTCACTTTCTTTATTCTTAGCTAATACTTCTATGGTATAAACTCCACTACATTTTGGTATATATTTAAAATCTTTATTTTCAATATAATCTGTTTCTTCTACTTTTTCATTATTTATTTTTAAGATATATTTTATTAAATTATCCTTTGTATTTTGAATTATAACTTTTAATAATATATCGTCTCCTACTATATAACTAGTTTTTGTCGGGCATATAACATAATCAATTATAGCAGGTATATAATTATGGCTATTTATATAAGCTATATAGTGAGAATCATATTCCCTAGATGAGTATTTATGTTTTGCTAAAACTTCTAGTTCATATGTTCCTATTTCTTTTGGTATAAACTTAGCCCAATTACAAGTACCAAAATCTATTTTATCTTCTTCTTTACCATCTTTTTTTATAGAAAATGCATATCTTACATTATTTCCTCCATTACTTATGGCTCTTATTTCTACTTCTTCTCCTTTTAAAACATGCTTTCCTTTATCTAATATTACTTTTTCAATTTTTATAGGTTCCTTAATATATTCTAAATTTATTGTGTATTCTATAGAAGATTTATCATCAAATTCATTTTCACTAGAAACATCTTTTACCAAAGCTTCTATAGAATATTTACCTGGAATAGAAGGTATCCATGTATATATATTATTTCTTATATATCCAGAGTCTTCTGTGTGTTTACCTTCTATTTTAAATCTATATAAAAGTTCCTTGCCACCCTCTACATTTATTTTTAACTCTATAGCAGTATCTGTCATTTGAGGTGAATTTAAATTAGTAGTAAATTTTCTTATAACTATGTCTCTATAGGCTTTAACTGTAAATTTCAACATAGCTCTATCATCAAATTCATTTTGAGAATACATATCCTTTACTAAACATAGCAATTTATAATCACCGCTATTTTTTTCTATGTAAGATACTACATTATTGCTAGAATAATCTTGTATGCATTCTTGTTTCCCATTACTATCTATTTTTATAAATTTATATAATATATCTCTACCTTCTTCATAAACTGATTCTACCTTAAATACCAAGTCTTCATCACATATTAATTCTTTAGTTAAACAATTAAAATCAACTATTTCTACATTATCTATAGAATTAACTTTAAATGCTACTTTAAAAGAATCATCGTAATCTTTAACAGATTTCAAATCTTTGCATTCAACCATAAGCTCTTGTATTCCTGGTTTTTTTACTACAAAAGATATACTGTTTTCTGTAGAATAATCCTTTATAAGTTTCCAATTTTCATCTTCTTTTAGCCAATATTTAAACATCAATGGAAATTTATTCGTTTCTACTACTGCTTCTATTCTTTCTCCCATATTAAGGTTATCTTTATTTAAATATACATTTCTTATATATTTTTCATCTACTTCTCCTATTATATAATCAAATTTACTAATAAAATCAAATGGTTTACAACTATCTTCTTTCTTAGCTTGTACCATTATTATATAATTGCCCTCTTCTTCAGGTACCCAATTTATAGTATCATTAAAACTAAAATCACTAACTGTATTCCATGTACCTTCTTTTCCTATTATAAATTTATATAAAATCTTTTTATTGTTTTCTATAAAAGCTTTAATTTTTATGCTAGATTTTTTTTGTTGAGGACTTTCCTTATCAAAAATAATATTTAACTCTTCCATTATTGCACCATCCTCTCTTAAAAACATTAACAAATACATTATACTATAATACCAAATTTTGTAATAGCATTTTATTCTATTTATATTATTATATCACCTTGGGAACACTTATTATAAGGAGGTTGATGTTTTTATGAAAGATTTAGATAAATATGATGGAGATTATCCATATAAAAAGTCCTCTGTTTTTACTGGTAAGTCAGAAAAAGGATATCCTATAATAGAAAGACTAAATAATGGATTGATCTTTCCTGAAGGACCTCAAGAAGGATTAGATTTTAAAGATATGAAATAGAAATAAAAAGAGTTATTAATGAAACCCTATTTTTTCATTAATAACTCCTTTAAGTAAAATTTAAAATAAATAATTTATTAAAATATATTTTTTATTCAATTATTAATTTTGTAAGATTTTTCTCTAATCTAGCATTATCTTCTGAATTTCTTTTTTTATGATTGGAAGTATTTTTTATGCCTGCCCTTCTCATCTTTGAACTTATGTGTCTTTCAAATAACATTCTATCTATATTATTATTACTAAATATATACCCTTTAGGATTTATAGCTTTAGCTTTTTTCCCAAGAGCCATAGCAGCTACCCCAAAGTCTTGAGTTATTATTATATCATTTTCTTTAACTTCATTTATCAATACCATATCTACACTTTGGAATCCATGATCTACATATCTAATAATGCTATAGCTACTATTTAAAACATGATTTATATCACAAAACATTATAACATCCAAATTATATTTTTTAGCTACTTGCTCTATTATATCTCTCCCTGGACAAGCATCTGCATCTACTAATATTCTCATGAAATTATACTACTTTAATCTTTCTTCTAATGTAGCTTTCATGTCTTCATAGCCTGGCTTACCTAAAAGAGCAAACATATTCTTTTTATATGCTTCTACTCCTGGTTGATCAAAAGGATTAACCCCTTGTAAATATCCACTAATTCCACAAGCTTTCTCAAAGAAATAAACTAATTGTCCAAAATAATAAGCTGAAAGTTCTGGAACGTTTAATACTATTGATGGAACCCCACCGTCATTATGAGCTAAAACAGTACCTCTTAATGCTTGATGATTTACATAATCCATATCTTTATCTGATAAGAAATTAAGACCATCTAAATTTTCTTTGTCCTTTTCTATTATAATTGACTTTCTAGGATTTTCTACGCTTATAAAAGTTTCAAATATGTTTCTTACGCCTTCTTGTATATATTGTCCCATAGAATGCAAATCTGTTGAAAAATCTGCTGCTGCCGGGAATATTCCCTTTCCATCTTTACCTTCACTTTCTCCATATAATTGTTTCCACCATTCTCCAAAATAATGTAGGCATGGTTCAAAATTAACTAACATTTCTGTAGTTTTTCCTTTTCTATATAAAGAATTTCTTACTGCTACATATCTATAAACATGATTTTTTTCAATATCTTCTGAAGAATATTCTTCTCTAGCATCCGCTGCACCTTTCATCATTTCATCTATGTCTATTCCAGCTACAGCTATAGGTAATATTCCTACTGGAGTTAACACTGAAAATCTACCACCTACATCATCTGGAATTACAAAGGTTTCATATCCTTCTGAATCAGCCAAAGTTCTTAATGCTCCTTTAGCTGCATCTGTAGTAGCAAATATTCTTTCTTTAGCTCCTTCTTTTCCATACTTCTTTTCTAATAATTCTTTAAATATTCTAAAAGCTATAGCTGGTTCTGTAGTTGTACCTGATTTAGATATTACATTTACACATATATCTTTATCTTTAACTAATTCTAATAGATCAGCCATATAAGTAGAGCTTATGTTATTTCCTGCAAAATATATTTGAGGAACTTTTCTTTGGGATTTATCTAAATTATTATAAAATGTATTTGATATCATTTCTATAGCAGCCCTTGATCCTAAGTAAGATCCTCCTATACCTATAACGATAAATACGTCACAAGTATTTTTAATTCTTTCTGCTGCTTTTTTTATTCTTTCAAATTCTCCTTTATCATAATTTACAGGCAAATCCATCCAACCTAAAAACTTATTTCCTGGCCCTGTTTTTTTCTTAAGAATATTATCCATTTCTCTTATCATTGTTTCTAAATATTGTATTTCATGTTCTTCTACATAAGGTTTAGTTTTTGTTAAATCTAGATTTAAAGAATTTCCCATATTTAATACCTCCAATGTAATTATTTACATTTTAATATAAAAGGCTGTTGAAGTAATTCAACAGCCATTTTTTCATTATTCTATTATCTTCTGAATCCTCTATTGTTGTTTCTTTCTTGTTTTCTAGCTCTTCTACATTCTGCGCATCTTTGTGGTTCATTTTCGAATCCTTTTTCTTTGTAGAATTCTTGTTCTCCTTCAGTGAAAATGAATTCCTTTCCACAATCTTTACATGTTAGCGTCTTATCTGCCATTATATGATATCCTCCTTTATTTGGGATTTATAACCAGTGAAAAGAACATACTTCCCAAATTAGAGGGGATATATTTCTTTATGTTACCAGTTTAAATCTCATATGATTTTATTATTTTAATATATTATAACAAAATATTAATGCCTAATCAAGAGAAAGCACCTCTATTTCGTTATATTTTATTCCATGGATTTAATGCTTAATAACACCATATTATCAAGCATTATACACTCATTATTAAATTCGTGAAAACTATCAATTAATATATTTTATATAATATATATAATTTTAGTTGAAATCTATGTTATCCTATAATTTTTTCAGATAAAGGTTGTAGTATTTTACTTATAACATCAAATAAAGATACTTTCATCTCTTCTATAGAATAAGGTTCATCCAATATTATAGAACTGTAACAGACAGTTCCTGTTAATTCTATAATCATAAATAATCTTTTTTCAAATTCTTTTTCATCTATTTGCTGTTTTGCTATTATGTTTTTAAATATATCTCTTATATCCGTAATTTCCTTTGTTTGACTAGAATTTAATAAAGCCTTTCTAAATATACCCCAAGATAAATTCTTATGTATAAGTTTTAATAGTCTTTTATTATTTTTAAGATACTCTATTATATAATCTGTAAAACAAAGAACTGATTCTATAAATTCTCTTTTATTCTCATTCATAGTATATTTCAAAGCTTCCTTAATTATACTTAAACTTTTTTTTATTATTATCTTATCAATAATATCATACTTGTTTTTAAAATATAAATAGAAGGTTCCCTTAGCTACCCCTGCTTTTTTCACTATATCATCTATAGAAGTCTCATTTATACCCTTTATTATAAAAAGTTCATAAGCAGATTCATATAATTTCTTTTCCTTTAATAATTTTTTTTCTAGAAACTTGCCACCTGAAGTGGATTTTATTTTAGATTTTAGAACCATTCTAAGTCCTCCCAACTCATTATTGACTTAAAGTCATTTTTCTCCTAATTTAATTATATAACTTTTTCTAATAGTATCAATAGATTTTTATATTTTCACATAAATTTGTAAAGTCCAATTTTATTGTATGTAAATTGCATAATAAATAATTATATATTAATAAGTTTATAAAAATCAATATTCTTATAATTCAAAGATAAGTTAATACATAAAAATATTATTTCAGATTCACATCTACCTTACTTCCTTATTTATCTTTTTAAACTACAAACGAAATTATACTAACTTTAATTTTAGCATATTATATAAACTAGTTGTAATTCATATGATTTAAGGATTCGTACAACTATTTATGGATTATTCAATGTTGAATACATTCATTTACTTTAATGGATATATTTTTAACAAGTGATAATATTATTTTCAATTTTAGAAGAGTAATATTATCTAGGTTCTATTCATATCTATAAGTACTATAATAGTTAAATTTCTAAAATCAATTAACTTATTCTTAATTTTATCTATGTTCTACAAAATAATACACTAATATTTTTAAGTATTCACTGATATATAAAGTTATTACACTATCATACAATCCTTATTTATGTCTTTTATCATAATTTTTTTTAAACTTATATGTTAAAAATATATCTAAAATATAAAGGGGGATATTTATTATGAAAATAATTATGTACAGCGTGCGTGAGCACGAAAAACCAGCTATTAAAAAATGGTTAGCAGGAAATCCTAATGTTGAAATTGATCTATGTACTGAAGCTCTTTCTGAGGATACTGTCTGTAAATCAAAGGGATATGACGGGATCGCAATTCAACAAACAAATAGTATAGGGGGCCAAACTGTTTATTCTACACTTAAAAAATATGGAATTAAACAAATAGCTTCAAGAACTGCTGGAGTAGATATGATTGATTTAAACATGGCTTCAGATAACAATATTCTTGTTACTAATGTTCCTGCTTATTCTCCAAATGCCATTGCAGAGCTTGCTGTAACTCATACAATGAATTTGCTAAGAAACATTAAAACTATCAATAAAAGAATAGCTTTTGGTGATTATCGCTGGTCAGCAGATCTAATAGCTAAAGAAGTAAGATCCATAACAGTTGGTGTAGTAGGTACTGGGAAAATAGGAAGAACTTCAGCCAAGCTTTTTAAAGGATTAGGTGCAAAAGTTATAGGTTATGATGCTTACCCAGATAAAAAATTAGAAGATAAAAATATACTTACTTATAAAAATTCATTAGAAGATCTTTTAAAAGAATCTGATGTTGTAACTTTACACACACCTCTTATAGAAAGTACTAAACACATGATAAATAAAAACAACTTAAAATATATGAAACCAGATGCTTTTATAGTAAACACTGGTCGCGGTGGAATCATCAAAACTGAAGATCTTATTGAAGCCTTAGAAGAAAATAAAATAGCTGGAGCTGCACTTGATACATTTGAAAATGAAGGATTATTTTTAAATAAAGTAATTAATCCAACAAAAATCCCTGATCCTCAGCTTGACAAGTTATTAAAAATGGATCAAGTCTTAATAACTCATCATGTTGGTTTCTTCACTACTACTGCTGTTCAGAATATGGTAGATACTAGCTTGGATAGTGTTATAGAAGTCTTAAAAACTAATGATAGTATAAACAAAGTAAATTAAAAATTATTATTTTTAAAAAATGAAAGCGTTTTCAACGTTTACTAGTATCATAGCAAACAGAAAACGCTTTTTATTACCATTTTCAATTTTATGAGTTTCTAAAATTAGAAAATGGGATTTAAATATATTTACTATACAGTATTTTTACAAATTCATTTCTAATAATTTTTTCTATACTAAAAACATTTAAAATTACTTACATACTCTTTGATTCTTACAAGTTCCCTTTAATTCAAATTCTTGCAAATTCATAAGAGTAATTTCTACCATATTAGATACAGCTTCATCTGTATAGAATCCTAAATGAGGTGTAATAACTACATTTGGGAAACTCTTAAGTCTTGCTAATATATCATCTTTCATAATTTCATTCATTTTATTGTTATGGAAAACACCTTGTTCGTATTCATAAGAATCTAAAGCTGCTCCAGCTATTTTACCAGATTTTAATCCCTCTATTAAAGCTTCACCATCGATTAATGCTCCACGTGCTGCATTTATTATGAATACACCATCCTTCATCTTAGCAATGCTTTCTTTTCCTATCATATGATAATTGTCATCTGTTAAAGGTGTATGCAATGTTATTATATCTGCTTCCTTAATCACTTCGTCTAAAGATTTATATTCAATATATTCTTTAGCTTTTTCATTTTCTATAATATCATAACCTATCATTTTTTTCATACCAAAGCCTGAGAAACCTTCAATTACCTTTAACCCTATTCTTCCAGTTCCTATAACTCCTAAAGTTAGATTTCTTAATTCTACTCCTATTAATCCACCTAGTGCAAAATTGTTAAGTTCTACTCTTTTTAATGCAAAAGGAATTTTTCTTGTTAGGGATAATGCAAGTCCTACAGTAAACTCTGAAACTGAGTTAGGAGAATAAGCTGGAACGTTAGCTACATTTATGCCAAATTCTTTTGCAGCATCAAAGTCTATATTGTTTACTCCAGCAGTTCTTGTTGCTAAATATTTTATACCACAATCCTTAATCTTTTCTAAAGCTTCTCTGTTACAAGTATCATTTCCTAAAATTGAAATACCATCATATCCTTTAGCCAAATGAGCTACCTTTGGTCCAAAAGAATCTGGTATTAAATCAACAGTATGTCCATATTGGTCAGAAAACTTTTTGAATGAATCAATTTCATCAGGTCTTACACAATAAGCTAAAATTTTCATATTTTATACCCCCCATTTGTGTTTTTTCATAATTTTCTATCAAATTCAGCCTACCATATTGTTTAATATTTGTCAATAAAAATGGTATATTACATTATTTTAGTATATATTTGAAATAAAAAAACTATTTTGTCTTACACTTTTTATCAATAAATTAACAATAATTAATATTATCTCTTTTTATTACCACTTATTATTTTATACATAATTTCAAGCATAATTAGAGATTCTTATTTAATGTAACATTAATATTTTTTAATACATTTCAAACTTTCCCCATTTTATTGTTATATTTCTACTTTTCTAATCATTTAAAAAGATTATACATAATTAATAATCTTGTTAAATTATTGTTAATATTATATAAATTAATTATATACCTTTTTCATGCGAAGTTTTTTACAAAGTAAACATTTAATAACTAAATAGTTAATATCAACATACAATGTAGATAAGTAACTTTAAATAAAAAATATATGAATCTCCATAAAAATGTATGGGGTTTTTAAAAAGTCTAACATAATTTATAAACTTTACTTTTCACATTTTAAATTTACCATTACATTCATTTTTATATTGAGTCCTTGTTTTTTTAAATCCAACTAATATTACTGGTATAACCACTATAAATATGCAAGCATATCCTAGATATTTATAACCTTTACTTACAATAGCATCTAATCCTAAAGCAGATACTACCACACACAATATCATTAGAATTGATGTTATAACAAAATCTCTTTTTATTCCTGGTTTCATAGGAAGTTTTTCTCCATATCTTGCAACTACAGCAAATGAAAAAGAAACATTTGTACTCATAACTGCAAGTAATACCATTACCACATATGAAAATAATAATGCAGAAGAACCAACCTTATCTGCTACAAAATAATTTGGTAAAGTCTTCTTTATTGATTCTGGATATGCAAATAATAAAAATACTATTCCTAAAATAAGTAATGAATTTAATATTGTACCTAAAATTGCTGCTTTTCTAGATTCTTTCTTACTTTCTATACCTTCACTAACTGATACAGCGTTTGCAATATTTCCAGCTGATTGAAATCCAGTATATACAATAGCCATAATTATAGCCTTCATCGGTGAAACATCACTAAAAGATTTAGTTTTCCAGCTACCAGTAAAATCTCCCTGTGAAGAAAGTAAACCAAGTACTACCATGGCTATTAGACAAAGTATAATAAATACTGTCATAACAGTTGATGCTGAGCGTACCAAATTGGCACCATACATTGACAAAAGTATGGTGACTACTACTAGTATTATGCTTCCTATGACTATAGAAAGACCTGTATACTCATTCAAAACTGCTGCACCTGTAGCTATACATCCTCCTACAACCATAAGAACAGTTGCCATAAATGTAATTTCAAAGAATGTAGAAAACACCTTCTCATATGGATGAAATAAATTATCAGTTAATTCTCTAAAATTTTTTGCTTTAGTTAAACGAGCATATTCTACAGAATAATAAATACAAAGCCCCATTAACAACATTGCAATAACTGGAGTTATAAATGCCCATTTTCCAAATTCACTATAAAAAACAGCTGTCTGCTTTCCTGAAGCTACTCCCGGACCACAATGTGCTCCAAACCATACACTGGCAATTCCTAAATATATAGGAATACCTGATTTTTTATGTTTCACTTCATCTGTCATATTTTTTTTACCTGTGGACATATTATCTTCTCCTTTCAGATTAATATTTTGATTATTGTACAATAGCATATTTAAAATACATTATTATTAATTCATAACACTAAAATTAATAATCTTAAAATTATACTAAAACAATAAACACCATTTGTTATTTTTTTAACTATTATTTTTTAAAAATCATACAAGAAACAAAAGGAGAAGAATCTCATTTTGTTTCTTGTAATCAAATTATTTAAGCTTCTTGTTTAATTTTTTTCACTTCTTCTATCAATATTGGAACTATTTCATATAAATCTCCAACAATTCCATAGTCAGCTATTTCAAATATAGGTGCATTTTCATCTTTATTTATAGCAATTATTATATCGGAATTTGACATACCAGCAACGTGTTGGATAGCTCCTGATATACCACATGCAATATAAATGACAGGTTTTACAGTAGTTCCAGTTTGTCCAACTTGATGTGAATGTTCTATCCATCCTATATCAACTGCCGCACGGCTACTACCAACTACTCCACTTAATAGGTCAGCTAACTCTTCTAATAATTTAAATCCATCTGGACTTCCAAGTCCTTTACCACCAGATACAATAAAGTCTGCATCAACTAAAGAAACTTGTTTTTTAGAAGATTTAATTATTTCTAAAACTTTAGTTCTGATTTCATCTTCGCTCAATGTTACTTTTATATCTATAATTTCACCTTTATTATTTTCATCATGTTTTGCTTTTTCCATAACACCAGGTCTTACTGTAGACATTTGTGGTCTATGGTTTTTACATACTATAGTTGCCATTAAATTTCCGCCAAAGGCAGGTCTAGTTTGTTTTACGTTTTTATGTTCAGGGTCTATTTCTAATTTTGTACAGTCAGCTGTAAGTCCAGTATCAACCCTTGCTGCAATTCTAGGAGCTAAGTCTCTTCCAATGTGAGTTGCACCAAATAAAACTGATTCTGGCTTATATTGATCTATAGCATTTGAAATTACGGTAGTATAAGCATCTGTTGTATAATTTTCTAATTTTTTATCATCTGCTACATATACTTTATCTGCTCCATATTTTATTAGCTCATCTGCTAATCCACTAACATTATCTCCTAATAAAATTGCAGATAAATCTGTTCCTATTTCATTAGCTAATTTTTTACCTTCTCCTAATAATTCTATTACTACAGGAGTAAGTTCTCCTTGTCTTTGTTCAGCATATACCCATACACCTTTATATTGACTAATATCCTTTTTTACAACTTTCTTCTCTTCTTTTTCTATTGCATCAAATGGGCAAGCTTCTACGCAGGCTCCACATATTGTACATTTTTCATTTACTTCTGCTAATCCGTTAATTACATGAATAGCATCAAATGGGCATTGCTTTTCACATATACCACAAGCTTTACATTTTTCTTTAATAATTTTGATAGCCATAATAAACCTCCCAAAACTTAAATATAGTGTTTAGATTGAAGTGCTGATACTAATTTTTCTACCTTTTCTTTAGCTGTTCCTTCTAATATAACACCTTGTGATTTTTTATCTGGCGCGAAGGATCTAAATACTGAAGTTGGAGAAGCATTTAAACCTACTTCATCTGGAGTAACATCTAAATCTTTAATTGTAAATATCTTAATATCTTTCTTATATGCATCTACTATACCTCCAACTGTCATATAGCGAGGTTTGTTTAATTCACTAATAGCAGTAATTAATGCTGGCATAGATTTAACTTGTAATCTCTCGTAACCATCTTCTAATTGTCTATCTACAATAATTGTTTTATCTTCCTTATTGTACTCAAAACCCATAGCATAAGTTACTTGTGGTATATCAAGTCTCTCTGCTATTTGTGGTCCAACTTGAGCTGTATCTCCATCTATAGCTTGCCTACCAGCAAATATTAAATCATAATCACCAACTTTTCTTAAAGCTGAAGCTAAAGCATTAGATGTTGCCCAAGTATCTGCTCCAGCAAAAGCTCTATCTGTTACCAATATAGCTTCATCAGCCCCCATTGCTAAACATTCTCTTAACATATATGAAGAAGATGGTATACCCATAGTAATCACAGTAACCTTTACATCTTCGTATTTATCTTTTAATTTTAAAGCTTCTTCTAGTGCATTAGCGTCATCTGGATTTAATATAGCAGGTACACCTTCACGAATAAGAGTTCCTTTTACAGGATCGATCTTTACTTCATTAGTATCTGGTACTTGTTTTACACATACAACTATCTTCACTTTCTCCACTCCTTACTTTAAAAGATTTGATGCGATTACCATTTGTTGAACTTCAGAAGTTCCTTCATATATAGCAATTACTCTAACATCTCTATATAATCTTTCTATTTTATAATCTTTTATGTATCCATAACCACCATGGATTTGTAGTGCATCATTTACGATTTCTATAGCAGATTCAGCAGCAAAATATTTTGCCATAGAAGCTTCTTTATCTGCCTTTTCTCCACAATCCATTTTATACGCAGCATTATACACTAATAATTTTGCTGCATTTAATTTTGTTTCCATATTAGCCAATTTAAATTGAATAGCTTGGAATTTTGCTATAGGTCTATTAAATTGCTTTCTTTGTTTTGCATATTTAACAGCTTCATCTACAGCGGCTTGTGCTATTCCTAAAGCTTGAGAAGCAACTCCTATACGACCAACACTTAAAGTCTTCATTGCTGTTATAAAGCCTTTATTTAATTCTCCAAGTATATCAGATTTATGAACCTTTACATTCTCTAAAATAATATCACTAGTAGGGCAACCAATCATACCCATCTTGTCTTCAGGTTTACCAAAAGACACACCTTCTTGTTTGCTATCTACTATAAATGTGGTAATTCCCTTTGTTCCTTTGCTCATATCTGTTTTTGCAAATACTATGATATTGTCAGATATTGGAGCTCCTGTAATAAAAGTTTTTCTTCCATTTAATATATAATAGTCTCCTTCTTCTCTAGCAGTTGTTGCAAGTGCTCCAGCGTCTGAGCCTGCACCTGGTTCTGTTAAAGCAAAAGCTAATGTCTTTTCCCCTTTAATCATTGGCTTTAAATATTTTTCCTTTTGTTCATCTGTACCAACTAATAAAAATGGTGTTCCAAGCAATGAGTTAGGTGATGACAAGTATATACCAGCTACACCAGATGCTCTTGATATTTCTTCCATTATAGTTACATAAGCTCTATTATCTGCTCCTGCTCCACCATATTCTTTAGGCATTTTTATTCCAAAGAAACCATTTTGGGCCATTTTTTTCACAATTTCTTTAGGGAACTCAGCGGTTTTATCTACTTCATCTGCAATAGGCTCTATTTCCTGCTCTGCAAAATCTCTTGCTAATTTTCTAATAAGTTCATGTTGTTCTGTGAAAAACATTATATCCCTCCTAATATATTAATGAATTTGTTAATTTATATAAACATTGATTTCTTTTCAGCAATAATTTTAATAAGTATTATTTTATACAAAGAGAAAAGAAATCAATATTTGAATTAATAAAGTTTACAGTATCTATTGAAAACTTTTATTAAAGTGTTTCTGAAAAAGCCTGAATTGCAGTTCTAGCTTGTTCATAATTTTTCATTTGCATATCAGTTTCTATTAATACATGCGGAATACCAGCTTCTTCAAAATCCTTTTTCATTTGTGGATAATCATATTCCTCTGGGTCACAAAATTTTGTCATGACAAATATAATCCCATCTGCTTTTCTCTCTTTAGCCATATCTACTATATATTTACCCCTTTTCTTTTCAGGGTCATATAAAGTACTACATTCTTTATTAGCAAATTGCTCAGCTAATCTATCCATTGGTGTATTTGCATCAGGAGTCAATGTTCTATATTGTCTAGATTCATGTGCTATATCATCACCAACTATAGCTATATTATTTTCTTCTAAAATTTTAAGTAAATCTTCTGAATCTGCAATTATACCTGTAGTTATAACTCTTTTTCCATTGAATTGATCTGGTGCTAACATTTTAATTTCACTGATTAACTCTTTAACTTTTTCAGTATGTTGTTTTTTATCCATAATGTAAGCTGATTTCATAACATAATTACGTTTAATTGGAGTTATTTCAGATGGATACTGTGATGCTAGCATAGTAAATTCATTCATTATTTTTCTATGTTCATCGTGTATTTCTATAGCTTTATCTAAAGCTTCATCTGTTATCTTATTTCCTGAAATTTTTTCTAATTGTTCAATAACCATCTTATATTGACTTTTTAAAAATTCTTTTCCAGCATCCATTTTTCTGTTTTGGGGAATTGTTACTGGTATAAATTCTATATCCTTAACTGCTAATTTAAAGTTTTGACCCATACATTTTAATGAATCGCAGTAGTTTCCAATCATCATACCTGATAATATGTCATACTCTCCATTTAATGCAGCTTCTAATGTTGTTTGTAATATTGAACATATAAATGCTGGGAAATATGTTTTAGCTTCTGAAAGCTCTGTATCAGTTCCCCACACACCCACTGGTATCATTCCTGCTGCTGATACAAGCTCTTCAGGAACATACAGCGGCATACATCCTATAGCTTTTTGTCCTGTTTCTTCCATATGCTTCACTATAGTTTTTTTAGGATTTTGTAACATATCCTTAAATTCATTAAACATTTTATCTGAATTTGACATATTATTCAACCTCCTTCTTAGCAACCATTACTTCATTAAGTCCTTGAATTCTTGTATCATATTGAGCTTCTGAAAAGTTTCTTGGATCTGCTTGATCACCATCAAATGTTACTAAAGGAATTCCTGTTTCTTCCTCCAATCTTCTTCCCATTTCATATATAAATCCACTCCATAATTTACAGCTTCTATTTATATGAATAACTCCACCTTCTGTATTAGTGCTCTTAACAGCATTTACTCTCATTTTCAATGCATTTTCAAAGCTTATTGAGTTAGGAACTTTATTATAAGCTGCCATTAACTCATCAGTGTTTTCATATATAACACCAAATGCTTCAGCATATACAGTTGCTGTTACATTCATTCCATATTCACTAAGTGTAGTTAATTTATGTCTTAAATATGGCCAACAAGCAATTCCTTCAAATAGTATACGCTGTTTCTCTTCTCCTCTATAAGTTGATTTTCCTACCTTTACATTTTCCTCATATTCATCTGCTAACATCTTGAATGCCTCCGCAGCTTCTTGAGTACCTCTAGCACAGACTGCTACAGCCATATGATTAAACAAATCAAATCCACTAAATGGTGAAGGTTTATATTTTGCATAGGATGCTGCTCTTAACCATTGTTTGGCACTTTCTTGGGATATCTTCATAACTTCTTCAAATTTATTTTCATCCCATTTTTTGCCTGTTATTTCTTCCAATTGTTTTATTGCATTATCAAATTGAGCTCTAATATATTTAATTCTGTCTTGTGAAACAGTGTTTTCTGTATTGTATGGTATATCTATAAGAATCATTGGTATATCTAAAGTTTTTGCTATATGTTCATACCATTTAATCATTTGGTTACAAATGTTATTACAGCAAAGTACAAAATCAGGCATAGGTATTGGTTGATCTTCACTATGTCCAATATCCATAATTGCTAAATTTACTCTCGCATAAGCACACACATCATTAGAAAAACCCATAGCTTCAGCATGTTCACACATATTTTGTCCATTTCCTCTAGCCGCTACAGCTGCCGCATGATTTTCTGGATAAACAACTTTAACACCTAATGTTGTAGCTATTTCTTGTGGAAAGTTGGATGCACACCAACCAACTTTTTCCCCTCTTTCTTTTGCTTCGAGAGCTTCTTTGTAATGCTTTGCAGTAATCTCTCTAAGATAATGCTTTGCCTTCTTTTCTTTTACTTCCTTATTTCTATCACTCATGTTCTTAGCTCCTTTCTTTTTGAAAACTTTCATAAGCGTATAGACTTGCCCCCAATGCTCCATTTAATTGGGAATTTTCAGATATATAAATGTCTTTTTTAAGTTCTGCTTCCATTGCTTTTACTACACCTATATTCTTAGCTACTCCTCCACTCATAACTACTAATTCTTCTATACCACTTCGCTTTGCAAGACTAGCTACTCTTGAAGCTACAGATTTACAAATTCCTGCTATTAAATCTTCAGTTTTAACTCCTCTTGAAAGCTGAGAAATCACTTCTGATTCTGCAAATACTGTGCAAGTAGAACTAATAGTACATGGGTTCTTACTTTCTAATGCTTTTTTTCCTAATTCATCAACTGGAACTTCTATTACTCTAGACATTACATCTAAAAATCTACCCGTTCCTGCAGCACATTTATCATTCATTATAAAATTTAAAAGTCTTCCATTATCCGCTAATTTTAATACTTTAATATCCTGCCCTCCTATATCAATAACTGTTCTAGCTTTATTGTTATCAAAATAGACACCTTTTGCATGGCAACTCAATTCAGAAATTTGTTTGTTAGCAAATTCGAAACTATTTCTTCCATATCCAGTAGATACAACATAATCTAAATCTTCAATAGATAATTTTGCTTCTTTTAATACAGAATCTATAGCCCTTTTGGGGCCGCTTGTTCCGGCCCCTACATGTATTACTGCCTGGCTTACAATTTCATTTCCATTTTTTAACACTACGGTTTTTGATGCAGTTGAACCTATATCTACACCCATAGTATAAATGTCTGTCATTATTTTTCATTCCTTATCATAATATCTTTGTTTGCTTCTAATTCCTTAATTTCTTCATCTGTATATCCCATATCTTTTAAAACTTCTGCAGTATTCTCTGCTATCTGTGGTGATTGATTATATTCTGGTAATCCTGCTTCTTTAAATAATACTGGAAGTCTTACTAATGCTCTTTCATTTCCTGTTGGGTATTTCATTTTATATAAATAGTCATTTGACCAAGCTTGTTCATCTTCTAATAAATCTTCCCAAGTTTGTGCAATAGCAAATGGAATATCTGCTTCTCTAAATATTTTGTCCCATTCGTCTTTTGTCTTTGTAATCATTTGTTCTTCAATTATCTTATATACTTCTTTAGAACGTCCATCTTTTAAATTTTCTATCTTATTGTATCTTTCATCTCCAACTAAATCTTCTCTACCTAAAGCAGTCATAAATCTATCATAGAAAACATCATATGGTGGCATACATACTTGAACAAAATAATCATCTTTAGATTTATATGAAACTATAAATGGATTTGGAGTTTCATTACGATTTATTGGATACACTAAACCATGTTCTGTATATTGAGCAGCTTGTATCATAATACCTAAACCATACATAGCACTATGCATTAAGCTTACTGTTACTTTATCACCTTGTCCTGTTGTTTTTGCTTTATATAAAGCTGCTGCCATACCTGCTGCTAAAAACATACCAGCTTGATGATCTCCAAGACCTGGAACAACATTTGGAGGAACAGTTCCTTTTTCATAAAGAGTACCAGAAACACCACCTCTAGCGAAAAATGCAGTGTAATCAAATCCTGGAAGATCTTTATCTGGTCCTTTTTCACCATATCCAAGTATTTGAGCAAAAACTAATTTAGGATATTTCTCCTTTAATGTATCATAATCTAATCCTTGTTTAACTAAAGCTTTTGTTCTCCAGTTAGTTAATAATATATCTGCATCTTTTAACATTTCATGTAATATCTTTTTACCTTTTTCACTTTTAATATTTACCACTATTGCTTTTTTATTTGCATTTTCTAAATCGTAAGTAGTATTTTCTTCTTGGCTTAATGGTCTTCCCTCTGATGGAGCAGTATATCTTAAAGGATCTCCTGCAGGTGATTCAATTTTTATTACCTCTGCACCACCATCAGCAAAGAATCTACCTGCTGCTGGAGCAGCTATAAAATTTGCTAATTCAATAACCTTTACTCCATTAAACATATTTGCATTGTTTTCCATAAAAAAAGCCTCCTTAAATAGATTTACTATTATATATATTTATTTATTATAAATTTAAATAGATTGTCTTAATTCAAATTTTCTTTCACAGAATTTTTTTAATTCGTGCCTTTTAATTTTACCTGTATCTGTTAAAGGGAATTCATCATAGAATTCTATGTATTTTGGAACTTTATAATGTGCTAATCTTTGAGAAATATATTTTTTTATATCTTCCTTAGTTAAAAAACTTTCTGGTTTAAGAATAATACAGGCTACAATTTCTTCCCCATATCTTTTATCTGGTACACCTATAACTTCTACCTTAGAAATTTCAGGATGTAATAATAATTTTTCCTCAATCTCATGTGGATTTATATTTTCTCCACCCCTTATAATTATGTCTTGGATTCTACCAGTTATATTATAATATCCTTCTTTATCTACAAATCCTAAATCACCAGTATGAAGCCAGCCTTCTTTATCAATAGTTTTTCTAGTTAAAACATCATTTTTATAATATCCTTTCATTACATTGAATCCACGGATACATACTTCTCCAATATTATTTATTGGTAACTGTTTTTTCGTGTCCATATCAATAACTTTCATTTCTACAAAAGGTAATGGCTTACCTACACTGTTATATTTTTTATCAATAGTATCTGTCTTTAAAGTTTGAGTACATCCAGGTGAAGTTTCTGTTTGACCATATGCAATCTGAATATCCTTTATATTCATTTTTTCTATAATGCCATCTAACAATTCATCCGTAACATTTGCTCCAGCCAATATTCCTGTTCTTATAGTCTTGAAAACGTTTATATCTATGCTATCATCCTCTAACACTCTGCAAAACATTGTGGGAACTCCATGCAAAACAGTACAGTTAAATGTTTTTATAGTATTTATTAATGGAGTTATTTTATAAGATTCTACTAATACCATAGAACATCCTCTACCAATAGATAGAAGTATGCCTACCGACAAGCCAAAGCAATGGAAAAATGGAACAACTAAACATAGCTTGTCTTTATTTGTGATACCTAAGACTTTGCCAGTTATAAATGAATTGTTTACAAGAGAGTAATGTGTTAACATAACACCTTTGGGAGAACTAGTAGTTCCAGAAGTAAATTGAATATTAACAACTTCATCGGGATTTATATCATTGCAAATTAAATCAAATGTTTCTTCTTTTAAATTTTTTCCTAAAGAAATTAAATCATCTATTCCTGTATATTCTGGACGATCTTTTTCTCCAAAGTAAATGAAATATTCCATTATTTGTGGTATATTACATATCCCTTCATCATATCTTTTTTTAATTTTTTCAATAATATCTACATAGTTTGTATTATAAAATGATTCCATAAATGCTATAGCCTTGGCGTCAGCCACTTGTAAAACTTTTACTACTTCTTCTAATAAATAATTAGTATTTAAAGTAACTGTGCATACTCCTATTTTGCTTGCTGCTAAAAATATATAAATCCATTCTTTTTTATTAGAACCCCAAAGTACTAAGTTGTCTCCTTTTTCAAGTCCTAATACAACCATACCTTTAGCTATATCATCTGTGATTTTATCAAGCTTACTCCATGAAATGCCATCAGGCATCTCTAAAGACTGAATAGCAACATCATTAGGGAATTTTCGACAAGTTTTTTTAAGATACTCGCCAATAGTAATGTTATAAAGTCCCATAACTACACCTCAAATTTCTTAAATTTATTAGTAGAATATTATTAAAAAATATTTAAATATAGCATGATGGAATATAATATCGTATCATAAGTTTTTCTGTCAAAAACAGATTATCATATCGTTTTATTTTTGTCAATTTAATTTGTAATTTAATAGAACCAATGAAGTAAAATTCCAGTAAAAAATTCATTTTTACTGGAATTCCCATTTTTTAAATCTTTTTCATATTACCTTCTAGCCCTTATTTTCTATACCTTATCAGGACCTTCAATGTATATTCTCTCAAATTCCATCTTATGTTCAACATGAATTTTTTTGTATAACTTTTATCAATATTGCTTTTAATTTAAATCACATTTTTCAAAATTATCTGACTATAATCCCTATAAAATTTTAATATTGCTATAATTGCTTTTTATTACTGATATATTGCTTTCACAATTTATCTGATTAACGCAGATTAATTTTCAAAAGAATTTTCATGTTCTAAGCTTTGAGGTTTGTTTTTTTTCCCAAATATAGTGAATAAAATAGCTAATACTATAGCTGGTACAATCCATGGAAATCCAGCTTCAAAAAGAGGTAATTTTTTTACAATCCCCATGGCCCCATTTAAAATACCAAATGTACCATTTATATTTATAATTAAACTAACTAAAAATGCCCCTATAACAGCACCAGTATAAGTCATATTATTAGAAATATATTTGTCAAATAAGGTCATTAATATTAGAACAATCATTACTGGATATACAGTGGATAAGATTGGTACAGCTATATTAATTAATCCTTCTACTCCTATTACAGATAAAAATAAACTACATAATACTACAGCAATACTAACAGCTTTATAAGAAAGTTTTCCATTACTTACACTATTGAAAAAATTAGCTGCTGTAGAAGTAAGTCCTACTGCTGTAGTTAAACAGGCTAAAGCTACTGCTACGGATATAGCTACAGCACCAGCATTTCCAAAAAGTCCATATACTAATTTTAACAATAAGTCAACTCTAGTAATATCCCCATTAAAAACTCCACTTCCAGTGGCTCCTACAAATGTAAGACCTCCATATACCAATAACAATAAAACTCCTGAAACTAAGCCTACTCTAATAGTCATATATTCTTGTTCTTTTCTATCTTTATATCCCTTTAAAATTAAATCTGTTAATACTATTCCAGCCATCAATGATGCTCCTAATGCATCCATTGTTTGATACCCTTCCTGAAAACCTATCAAAAAGTATCTATTAGGTTTTGTTGCTACTATTGGCCCTACAGGTGTTACTATACTTGCAATTACTATAGCAGCTAGTATAATTAATAACAATGGTGTTAAAATTTTACCGATATTATCTATTACATGCCCCTGATTACATGCAAATATATAAGTTAGTATAAAAAATATTAATGATATAACTATAATTGGTACACTAGGTGCTACTGGTTTTACTGCTATTTCATATACGATAGCGGCTGTTCTAGGAATAGCAAACAAAGGACCAATAACCAAAATACAGACTGCTCCTAAAAGCTTTGCAAAACCTGGACTAACTCTCTTACCCAAGTCTTCTGCTTTACCTCCTACCTTAGCTGTTGCAATTACACCCAAGATTGGCAAAACTGGATCTGTAAGTAAGAAGCCAAAAGCAGCTAAAGCCCATTTATCTCCTGCAGCCATCCCTAAACTAGGTGGGAAAATTAAGTTTCCTGCTCCAAAAAAAATTGCGAATAGTGCGAATCCTTGTACAAAAATATCCTTTTGTTTGTTTTGTTTTGACATTTTTCACACTCCTTTTTTTAAATTGTTTATTCTTTATCAATGTACCATATAAATAAATTGTAGTCAATATAGCAATTATTCAGAATTTCAATAAAATTAAAAATCATTAGATGCATTAATTGTTAATTTTTATAATATTAGTATAAAAACCTCTTATATTAATGTAATAAAACAACTTTTTAAAGCTTAATTTATCAAGCTTTAAAGAATAAATTAAAATAAATAGTAACTATAGTAAAATTTAAATATAATACTATATTTTACTAAATAAAAAATAAGTTTTTAATTTATCAATTTTCTTGATTTTACAATTATTAATTATTTACATTACATAATATATTTAATTTTTAAACATATTTATGATATATTTTTTTCTTAAAATCCTTACGCAAATTAATACAAAAAATATAAAAAAGTGATTCCAATTTACTTTATAATAAGTAAATATTGAAATCACTTTTTATATTACCTAAATATTATATTTTATTCCCATTCAATAGTTGCTGGTGGTTTTGAAGTTACATCATATACAATTCTGTTAACTTCTTTAACTTCATTTACTATTCTTCTTGATACTTTATCTAGTACTCCATAAGGTATTCTTGCCCAATCTGAAGTCATTGCATCTGAAGATGTAACAGCTCTTAATGCTATTGTATGGCAGTATGTTCTTTCATCTCCCATTACTCCTACTGATTGTATATTTGGTAAGCAAGCAAAATATTGCCATATTTTTTCTTCTAAACCTGCCTTAGCTATTTCTTCTCTAAATATAGCATCTGCTTCTCTAGTAATAGCTAACTTTTCTTCTGTAACCTCACCTAGTACTCTTATCGCTAATCCTGGTCCTGGGAAAGGCTGTCTCCATACTAATTTATGTGGTATACCTAATTCTTCTCCAACAGCTCTTACTTCATCTTTAAATAGCTCTCTTAGAGGTTCTATTAATTTAAATTCCATATCTTCAGGTAATCCACCTACATTATGATGACTCTTTATAGTAGCTGATGTATTTGTTCCACTTTCTACTATATCAGGATATATAGTACCTTGAACTAAGAAGCTTATATCACCTAATTTTTTAGCTTCTTCTTCAAATACTCTTATAAATTCTTCCCCAATTATCTTTCTCTTTCTTTCTGGATCTGAAACTCCCTTTAACTTTCCTAAGAATCTATCTTGAGCATTAACTCTTATTAAATTCATATCAAATTGATTTTTGAATACTTTTTCTACTTGATCACCTTCATCTTTTCTAAGTAAACCATGATCAACGAATATGCAAGTTAATTGTTTTCCTATAGCTTTATGAACAATTACTGCTGCTACAGATGAATCTACTCCACCAGATAAAGCACATATTACCTTTTTATCTCCAACTTTTTCTTTTATAGATTTTATTTGCTGCTCTGCAAAAGAACTCATAGTCCAATCACCTTTTAAATCACATATGTCAAATAAAAAGTTTTTAAGCATTTGTTTTCCAAATAAAGTATGTTCTACTTCTGGATGGAATTGAACTCCATATAATTTTTTTTCTGTATTTTCCATAGCTGCACAAGGACATTCATCTGTTGTTGCTATAGTTTTAAATCCATTTGGAACTCTTGATATATAGTCTGTATGACTCATCCAACATTGATCTTTTTCTTTTACATCTTTAAACAATACACTATTATTATCTAAGTTTACTTCTGTTTTACCATATTCTCTTTTTTCAGGACTTGTAACTTCCCCATCTAAACTATGAGCCATAAGTTGATCTCCATAGCATATGCCTAAAACTGGAATACCTAAATCAAATAGTTCTTTTTGAACTTTTGGAGCATTTTCTGCATATACACTATTAGGACCACCTGTAAATATTATTCCTTTTGGGCCTTTTTCTTTTATTTTTTCTATAGAAGTAGTATATGGTATTATCTCACAATAAACCTTATTTTCTCTTACACGTCTTGCTATTAATTGATTATATTGACCTCCAAAGTCAACTACTAATACTAATTCTTTATTCATATGTGCCTCCTTTTATTGGTTAACGCTATAATTTGGCGCTTCTTTTGTTATTGAAATATCATGAGGATGACTTTCTCTTATTCCTGAAGATGTTTGAATTACAAATGTAGCTTTTTCATATAAATCTTTTAAAGTAGCAGAACCTAAATAACCCATACCAGAACGAATTCCACCTAACATCTGATATATTGTTTCTGTTACTGCTCCTTTAAATGGTACTCTTCCCTCTACTCCTTCAGGTACTAATTTTTTGTTATCTTCTTGGAAATATCTATCTTTACTACCACAGGCCATAGCAGCTAATGACCCCATTCCTCTATATACTTTATAACTTCTTCCTTGATATATTTCTGTTTCTCCTGGTGCTTCTGCACAGCCTGCAAACATTGACCCCATCATAACAGCTTTGGCTCCAGCAGCTAATGATTTAACTATATCTCCTGAATATTTAATTCCACCATCAGCTACTACTGATATTCCATATTTATTTGCTTCTTCAACGCAGTCCATAACTGCTGTAAGTTGAGGAACTCCCACACCTGAAACTACTCTAGTTGTACATATAGAACCTGGTCCTATTCCGATCTTTATACAATCCGCTCCTGCATTTATTAAGTCTCTAGTCGCTTCAGCTGTTGCAACATTACCTGCAATAATTTGAATATCTGGATACTTTTCTTTTATTTTTTTTACGCCTTCTATAACTCCTTTAGAGTGTCCATGTGCAGTATCTACTGTAATTATATCTACTTGTGCTTTTACTAAGGCGTCTACTCTTTCCATCATATCCTTTGTAACTCCAACTGCTGCACCACATAAAAGTCTTCCTCTAGAATCTTTAGCACTATTAGGAAATTTTTTAACCTTTTCTATATCTTTTATGGTAATAAGTCCACGTAAATTATTGTCTTTATCTACTAAAGGTAATTTCTCTATTTTATGTGACTTTAATATATCTTTTGCTTCTTCTATAGTGGTATTTTCTGACGCTGTTATAAGATTTTCTTTAGTCATAACTTCTTCTATTTTTTTTTCATAATTATTTTCAAATAATATATCTCTATTAGTTATTATTCCAACTAATTTTTCTCCTTTAGTTATAGGCACTCCAGAAATTCTATATCTACTCATAAGATTTAGCGCATCCTGTATAGTATTATCTGGTGCAAGATAAAAAGGATCTGTTATTACTCCATTTTCTTGTCTTTTTACCTTATCAACTTCACCAGCTTGCTCAACTATGCTCATATTTTTATGTATTATTCCCATACCGCCTTCTCTAGCCATAGCAATAGCCATTTTGGACTCCGTAACTGTATCCATTCCTGCACTCATAAGAGGTATATTTAATTTTATTTTTTTAGTTAAATTTGTGCTCAAATTAACTTCCTTTGGTAAAACTTCTGATTTGTTTGGAACTAAAAGAACATCATCAAAAGTGTATGCTTGTTTTATTATTTTTGCCATTTAAATCATCCTTCCTATAAAATTATAAAAAAAAACACATTAATTACCACTGAAACTATAAGTGAAAATTAATAGGATTTTATTGCAGCATTATTAATAATCACTCATAGTCGAAAATTTATGGTTTTCGGTAGATACTCCCACCCTTATTATGGGGATATATGAGCTGTCATTGAAAATATTGATGTATTTATTGCATTTTTTGTAGAAAACGAATTTTTTCATGCTTTTTATTAAAAATATTTGTTAGTATTATACTTCATAAAAAAAATAAATTCAATAGTAATTTCATTTTTAATCTGCAAATTTTATTTTTAACATTAAATATTCACTGTTATTATTCAAAATCTATTTAATATTATTATAAAATCTATTTATATCTACTGTCTTAGTATAATAAATTATATATATTTTATGTAAATAAGAAAGGAGTTATTTTATTGATTAAATTTGAAAAAAACTATAATAGGCTTTTTTTTAAATATGTAAGAAAAGCTATAGATAACTATAATATGATATCTCCCGAAGGTAAAATTATTGTAGCTGTTTCTGGTGGTAAAGACAGTATATTCTTATTGTTTTGTCTAAAATTAATACAATTAACAGCTTTGAAAGACATTGAAATAGTAGCCATTCATGTAGATCTAGGTTTAGATATGAATTTAGAACCATTAAAATAGTTTTGCAAGAAAAATAGCATAGAGTTAATAATAGAAAAAACTAATATTGCAAATGTAGTATTCAATAAAAAAAAGAAAAAAATCCCTGTTCTCTTTGTTCTAAACTAAGAAAAGGTTGTCTTGTAAGAGTTTCTAAATCTATAGGTGGTACAAAAATAGCTCTTGGTCATAATTGTGATGATGTAATAGAAACTTTATTTATGAATATTTTAAAGATCGGTAAATTTGGATCTTTTCATCCACATATAGACCACAAAGATAAATATGTACATATAATTAGGCCTTTAATTTATTTAAGAGAAAATCTTATTAAAGATTTGGTAAAAAATATAATTTACCTGTAATTAAAAGTACTTGTCCTGAGGATAAAAAAACTACTAGAGAAGAAATGAAAAATTTAATGTTCAATCTAGAGACAATTTATCCTGAAGCCATAGATAGACTTATGACTTCTTTATGTAATGTAGATATGAAAAATCTTTGGAAACAAAGAAATAATCACTTTTAAATAAAAAAGCTTATATTAAATTAATTAAAAATAAAAAATAAGAAACTCTATGCAGAGAGTTTCTTATTTTTACCTTTATTAATACATTCCTTCCATTCCCATTCCTGGAGCCATTGGTGGTATGTTTTCTTTTTCTGGGATATCTGCTACTGCAGCTTCTGTTGTTAAGAAAGTTGATGCAACTGATGCTGCATTTTGTAATGCTGATCTTGTAACCTTAGTTGGATCAACTATACCAATTTTTAACATATCTACATATTTATTATTTAAAGCATCATATCCTACGCCTACTTCGCTAGCCTTAACTTTTTCAATTATTACTGCTCCTTCAGCACCTGCATTGTTAGCTATTTGCTTTACTGGTTCTTCTAAAGCTTTTCTTATTATGTTTATTCCTAATTTAACATCCATAACATCAGAAGTTAAATCAGCCATTTTAGGAATAATATCTATATATGCTGTTCCACCACCTGGAACTATTCCTTCTTCTACTGCTGCCTTTGTAGCTGCAAGAGCATCTTCTATTCTTAGTTTTTCTTCTTTTAATTCAGTTTCTGTAGCTGCTCCAACTCTTATAACAGCAACTCCACCTGCTAATTTAGCAAGTCTTTCTTGAAGTTTTTCTTTATCAAATTCTGAAGTTGTATCTTCAATTTGTACTTTTATTTGAGATACTCTTTCTTCTATAGATTTTTTATCACCTTTACCATTAACTATTGTAGTGTTTTCTTTAGTAACTTTTACACTATCTGCTCTTCCTAACATGTCTATAGTAACATCTTTTAAATCTCTTCCTAATTCTTCAGAAATAACTTCTCCACCTGTTAAAATAGCTATATCTTGAAGCATTTCTTTTCTTCTATCTCCAAAGCCTGGTGCTTTTACACCTACACAAGTAAATGTTCCTCTTAACTTGTTAAGTACTAATGTGCTTAAAGCTTCCCCTTCTATGTCTTCACTTATTATTAATAATTTTTTACCTTGTTGAACTATTTGTTCTAAAACAGGTAAGATTTCTTGTATGTTAGATACTTTTTTATCAGTTATTAAAATATATGCATCATCTAATACTGCTTCCATTTTTTCAGTATCAGTTACCATATATGCACTTACATATCCTCTATCAAATTGCATACCTTCAACTACTTCTAGTTCAGTTCCCATGGATTTTGATTCTTCTACAGTTATAACTCCGTCATTTCCTACTTTTTCCATAGCATCTGCAATAAGTTTTCCTACTTCTTCACTTGCAGCTGATATAGCAGCAACTCTAGCAATATCTTCTTTTCCATTTACAGGTTTAGAAATAACTTTTATTTCTTCTACAGCTTTTTCTACAGCCTTTCTTATTCCTGTTCTTATTTGAATTGGATTAGCTCCTGCTGTAACATTTTTTAGACCTTCTCTTATTATAGCTTGAGCCAATAATGTAGCTGTTGTAGTACCATCTCCTGCTACATCATTTGTTTTAGTTGCAACTTCTTTTACAAGTTGTGCACCCATATTTTCATATGCATCTTCTAATTCTATTTCTCTTGCTATTGTAACACCATCATTTGTTATTAATGGTGATCCAAACTTTTTATCTAAAACAACGTTTCTTCCTTTTGGTCCAAGTGTTACTTTTACTGTATCAGCTAATTTATCAACACCAGCTTGCATTGATCTTCTAGCATCTTCTCCAAACAATAAACTTTTTGCCATTTCTCATACCTCCTAATAAAATATATAATTAACCTTCAACTACTGCTAATATATCATCTTGCTTTAATATAGTAACTTCTTCACCGTCAATTTTAATTTCGTTACCGGCATATTTTGAGAATAATACCTTATCCCCTACTTTTAACTCCATTTTAACTTCTTTTCCATCAACTAACCCACCAGGTCCTACAGCTATTACTTCTGCAACCTGTGGCTTTTCCTTTGCTGTTCCTGGTAATACTATTCCGCTTTTTGTAGTTTCCTCTGCTTCTACTCTTTTAATTACTACTCTATCTCCAAGTGGTCTAATCTTCATTTAAACCCCTCCTTAAAATATTTTTTATATTTTAAATAATCACTATCTTTTATTTGTTAGCACTCATTAATATTGAGTGCTAATACAATTATTATAATAGGCAATAGCGTTTATAATATCAAATTTGAAATAAGAATTTAATAGCTTAATTATAGCCATATTTTAAATTTATATTGCTATATATCGATATTTTGTTATTTTAGTATTATTTTCTATGTTTCTCACACATCTGTATTATTATCACAAAAATATGTTTTTTATACTTCTTTTGGTATAGAATATAAATATATATTTTTTCATTAGGAGATTTTATTATGATATTAAAAAACAAAGAATTTCTTATAGATATATTACTATCGATTATTTTAACTAATATTTTTTTAATTGTTTCCATAAAATTAACACTTAATTTTAAGTTTTTATATTATTGGGATATTAAAAACTTATCTATAACAAAAAATACAGATTTGAGTTTAAAAGAAATAAAAGAAAATTTTAATTATCTTATTTATTATTTGAATTCTCATAAAAATATTACATTCTGTCTTCCTAGTTTAGCTTCATCTAACGAAGGTATAATCCATTTTAAAGATGTTAAAAATATATTCAATTTTTTAGATAAATTTTTATTCTTGAACATTTTTATTTCTATACCTTTTATCTATTATAAATTAAAAATAGCCAAAAATATTATGTTTTTAAAATATTCTTCTGTTTCAAGTATTCTCATTCCAATATTATTATTAACCCCATTAATTTTAAACTTTGAAAAGGGTTTTATACTTTTTCATAAAATTTTTTTCTCTAACGATTATTGGTTATTTGACCCTGATAAAGACCCTATTATAAATCTATTACCTGAAACTTTCTTTCTTCATTCTGCCTTACTTATACTATTTTTCATACTGCTTTTTTCTTTAACTTGCTATATATTGTATAGAAATATAAGGAATTTATAATTATACTATTTTTATTTATTACCTTTGTTTTTAAAATAGATATATATGATATAAAATGATTTAAATAAAGTTAGCATATCTAATTAAAAAGTCCTTGCTTTCTAAGCATATATACATTTTAGATTATAATTTTTTTATTTTTCTCCTATTTTTTTTATTATTTTTTCACCCTTTAATACTCCTATTATAAAGAGCAATGATGAGACCACCCCTACTATTATCAAAACACTTTTATTTCCACTATGAATATTAGCTCCAAAATAAGTAGATGCTAGAACCCCTGGTATTCTGCCTAATGTAGATAAAACAAAAAAATCTTTAAATTTAATATCTGATATACCACATATATATCCTAATGCATCTTTAGGTATTCCTGGTATTAAATATAATAAAAAAACTATTAATTTTATACTTCCTATATTTAATAATCTATCAAAAAACTTCAAATCTTTTTTACAAATTATCTTATGAACTAGAGGTCTACCATAAATATGAGATAATAGAAATACAAAAACACTTCCTAAAGTAATGCCTATAAGAGAATATATACTTCCAAATAAAGTTCCATATATATATCCTCCGGATATTTGTATTACTTCTCCTGGTATAAAAAAAGCTACAACTTGAATTATTTGAAATAGCAAAAATACAACAATACCATAATTTCCATAAGACAATATAATATTTTTAATGTTTTTAGGATCTTTTAATACTGTAAAATTTTTATAATATATATATCCTACAAAAATTATAAACAAAAAAAATAAAGATAGTACTATACTTCCTTTGTTTTGAATTAACAATTTTTTAATAATATTTATAGTATTTTTTATATATTTTTTTATACTTTTCAGCATAATTTTTCCCCTTTATTTATAAAATACCATTTAAATAAATAATATCATATTTTTTATTTAAGGATTAATAATTTATAAATCTTATTCATTCTTTAAATTCTTAAAAATTATATTAAACTAAAATATATGTATATAAATACATATTCAATAAATTTTTCTATAATTTCACTAAAAATTTATTCAAAATTAAATACATAAAATCAACAAGAAGTTCTATATTGTATTAATAATTTTATAGTTTTTGTATATTTATACATGACTTTATATATTATTAAAATCATCATATGAACCCTTAGTTATATTATAAAGTATTTTAAAATAAATATAGCTATAAAAATAAATTTAATACTTTATTTTTATAGCTATTTATTTACTAAAAATATTTATTTTTTAATTCCATCTTATCTGTTATTTATGTTTATGCATGTTTACTTTTTCAAAGTTTTCTACTTTTTTATTTGCTATAACATCCTCACTATCAGATTCTTTACTAAATTTAATTAATTGACCTTTAGCTTTCATGAGAGAAGTCATGGTTGCTGGGCCTCCAATACATCCACCCTCACACATCATTCCCTCCACGAAGTTAAATGGAATTCTTCCTGCTTTGGCTAGCATAAGAGTTTTCTTTATTTCATCTTTACCACTAACTTTAGTAGGATTAAACTTTATATCTATTTCTTTAGAATCAATAAAATTTTGTATTGCAGCTGTAACACCCCCACTTTGAGCAAAACCTCTTCCAAAAGTTGAAGCATCTTGAACTTGGTCTTCTTCACAATCAGAAGGCTCTATTTGTAGTGCCCCTAAAAGAGCTGCTATTTCTTCAAATGTCATAACATAATCCACTGCATCTTTTAATTCATCTCTTAAAACTTCACTCTTTTTTGCAGTACAAGGTCCTATAAATACCACATAGGAATCTTTATCCATCTCTTTTATCATTCTTCCTGTAGCTATCATAGGAGATACTGTAGTAGATATATTTTCTGCTAAATCTTTAAATTGATTTTCTATATAATTAACAAATCCAGGGCAACAAGATGTAGTCATACATTTTTGTCCTTTTCCCATTCGATCTACAAATTCTTCAGACTCACTAAATACTACTGCATCTGCTCCACAAGCAGCTTCTACCATATCTTTAAATCCTGCTTTTATTAATGCATTTTTTACTTGTCCAACTTTTACAAGTGGTCCAAACTGACCTGTAATAGCTGGAGCTACTACTGCATATACCTTTTTCTTTTCTTTTAATAGTTTAGTTATATTAACTATATAACTCTTATCTGAAATGGCTCCAAACGGACAAGCCGCCATACAGGCTCCACAATTAATGCAATTTTCCTTTTCTATCATAGCTCTTTTATCATCTGGGTTTATTTCTAAAGCTCCTGTTGGACATACTTTTTTGCATGGTCTCATAACTTCTACTATAGCATTATAAGGACATACTTTTTTACATAATCCACATTCTCTACATTTATTTTGGTCTATATAGGATTTACCATTTATTCGAACCATAGCTTTAGCTGAACAAACTTCCATACATTTATGTTGTATACATCCCCTACAAGCTTCTGTTACTCTAAATCTATCTAAAGGACATTGATCACAGGCAGAAGCTATTACATATATTATCTGATCATCATCACTTATGCTCTCTAATTCATTTGTTAAATTATCATCTGGCTTAAAGCCAGCTGCCAATTGCGCTCTTTCATACACAACCGTTCTTTCTCTATAAACACAACATCTATATTCTGCTTGGTTTTCATTTAATATTTTATACGGTATTTTTAACATCTCTAGCTTATCTATATTATCTTCAATAGCTAACTGAGCAACTTCTTTTAAAACTAAATATTTTATTTTTTTTAGTTCAGTTTCAAACTTTAACATCAAAAATCCTCCATATTTTTAAATTTTATATTAAACATTATTTTGTTATTTATACATATATTTTCCATAGATCAACAAAAATCTTCAAACTCTAACCAAATAGATTATATCAAAAATTTCAATTTATTTTAATATAATATTTCTTCCTATACTTCATTTTATTAATATTATTCTTGATTAACATCAATTTTGTTTTCTCTTGCATAATAAAACAAATATTGTTGAGCAAATCCTGATAGTTCTCCAAATTTTTCTCTTCCAAAATCCCTTATTTTTTTTAGTGACACATCAGGAGCTAAATAAAAATATTGCATAGCTCTTTTAACCCAAACATCTACTGGAAAAGCAGAATATTTACCCATAGAAAATAACATAGCACAGTCTGCAACTTTTGCCCCTATACCATTATAATTTTGTAACATTTTATGGCATAAATCATCTGGTTGCATTTTTATCCATGACATATCATATTCTTTTTCATAGGAGTCATCTTTTATAGAATTTTTATATATTTTATTTACAGTATCTTTTATATATTTAGCTCTAAAACCAACACCACATGCTTTCAATTCCTCTTCTGTTGCATCTTTAAGTTGATTTACTGTAGGGAAACTATAATATATATTTCCTTTATATTCTACAGAATTTCCCCATTTTTCACTTATATTTTTTATAGCTCTTTTAATCATTGGTATTCTATTATTGGCAGAAATTATGAAAGAGACTATTATTTCAAATGGCTCTTGCTTTAAAAGTCTTATTCCATACCCAAATTCAACAGATTTAGCTAATATATCATCCTTGCTTAATATATTCTTTATTTCACCATAATCTCTATATAAATCAAAATACTCTGCCCAAATATTTTTAAAATCCTCTTCTGTAGCATTATATAATATTACATCATTATTTACTTTTTCTACTTCTATAACCTTGCCATATGCTACACCTGTATAAGAGTTTTCTTTTTCCTTATACCATCTAAAACATTGACCACATTCAAAAATATGAGGTAATTCAAAATTTCTTACATCTTTAATAACTATGCCATTTTTACAATTTTCTATATAATTAAAATCCATATAAATCATTCCTTATAAATATATTTTTATACTCCCAAAATTAGTATACACTAAAACTTAAAAATAAATAAGCTATACTTTAAATATAAAATACAGCTTATAGCTTATAACTAATTATCTATATTTGTCAATATTTATTACAAGATAATATTATTTATCATTTAAATATTTATCTATGGCTTTAGTACCTTTTTACCTGCTCCCATAGCTAATATAACTGTATCAGCACCCGTTAATGCATCTCCACCTGGAAATGCCCCCTATTACTGTAGTAACTCCAGTCTCTTCTTCAGCTATTATACATCCTCTTTTTGTACTTTCTAACCCTTCTGTTGTAAATGCTATAAGTAGATTTGGAGAAGTACCTAAAGACGTAATAACACTATCTAGTTTTATAATAAATTCTTTCTCAGGTATTCAATAAGTATCCTTCTTCTTTATCATAGTCGCATATAGTAAGAGATATTAAAAAACATAAATGAGGCCCTCTTTAATAATAATGAAGAGAGCCCTTAAAAAATTTTCAATTTTAATATTGTTTGTTAATACAATAACAAACCAAACCTAAAAATAAATAAAATTTAACATTTTTAGTCATTCTTATTTATTAAGCAAGTTAAGGTTAGAAGACTATCACTTAAATGTACATTTTCTACTACTACATCTTCTGGAACTGCCAAATCTATAGGTGCAAAATTCCATATACCTTTTATATCATTCTTAACAAGAATATTGGCCACCTTTTGAGCATTATCATGAGGTACACATATTATTCCTATATCTATATTATTTTTTTCTAAATAATCAGATAAATAATCAATATCTAATATTTCTATATCTCTTATTTTTAATCCTATTAATTTAGGATTTGTATCAAACATAGCTTTTACATTAAACCCTAACTTAGAAAATCTAGTGTAATTTGCTAACGCTTGCCCTATGTTACCTGCTCCAATAATTATAATATTATAAGGATTGTTTAGCCCTAATATATTGCTTATTTGATGATGTAATTCGCTAACATTATACCCATATCCTTGTTGCCCAAAATCCCCAAAACAATTTAAATCTTGGCGTATTTGAGATGCAGTAAAGCCTATTCGTTCACTTAATTCTTTTGAAGATATTCTGTCTACATCGTTTTTTAATAATTCATATAAATATCTATGATATTTAGGTAATCTTCTTATAACTGCCATTGAAATATTTTTTTTCTTATCCATATTACACCTCTTAATATCACATTTTTACTAATATTATTACCTATATTGTATCATATAATCAAACATTATACACTAAAATTGCTGACTACTATAGTAATATATTATATTATTGAAGTAAAAAAATCAAATACATATATATAATACTACAAAAAAAACATAATACATAGTAAAATAGTACTTGTTAAGGATGGTGAAATTAATGGTTGTATTAAGTTGTAAAAACATTTCAAAAACTTATGGTGTTGATTTGATTTTAGATAATTTAACTTTTAACATAAATGAAAATGATAAAGTTGGTTTAATAGGTCCTAATGGTGCTGGTAAATCCACATTATTTAAAATTCTTACTTCTTCTTTAGATCAAGATAGTGGTGATGTATTCATAGATAAGTCTAAATCTTTAGGATATCTTGCTCAGCATCTTTCCTTAGACTCTAACAATACCATTTATGAAGAAGTATTGGATGTTTTTCATGATCTTATAAAAATGGAAGAAAAACTGACTAAATTAGAAAAATTAATGAATGAACCCTATGATGAAAACAACACAGATTATCATAATAAAATTATAAAAGATTATACTACCTATACAGATTTATATATAAATAGAGGTGGCTATACCTATAAAGGTGAAATTCATAGAGTATTAAGAGGCTTAAGTTTTGAAGAAGAAGATTTTGATAAAAAAATAAATATATTAAGTGGTGGACAAAAAACTAGAGTAGCACTTTGTAAACTTTTGCTTCAAAGTCCTGATATATTGCTTCTAGATGAGCCTACAAATCATTTAGATTTAACAGCTATAAATTGGTTAGAAGAATATTTAAAAGCTTATAAAGGTACCGTACTAATCATATCTCATGACAGATACTTTTTAGATGAAATTACTAACCAAACCTTTGAGCTTATAAATGGTCATATAAACTGTTATAATGGTAACTATTCTAAGTTTATAGAACTTAGAAAAAAAGAATATGAAGTAAAGTTAAAAGCATACAATCTTCAACAATCTGAAATCAAACGACAAGAAAAGATAATAGAAAAATATAGATCATTCAATAGGGAAAAAAGTATAAAAGCAGCTGAAAGCAGACAAAAACAACTAGATAAAATTGAAAAAATAGATGCACCAGATAAATTGCCTAAACCTGTAAAAATAAGTTTTGAAACTCAAATTAAAAGTGGAAATGATATACTCCACATAGAAAATCTCAGCAAAAGTTATGGAGATATGACCTTATTTACTAATGTAGAAATGGATATAAAAAGAGGAAAAAAAATTGCTTTAATTGGAGATAATGGTAGAGGCAAAACCACATTATTTAAAATAATAATGGATAAAATACAAAGTAATTCTGGAACAAAATATATAGGTAAAAATGTATTTATTGGATATTATGATCAAGAGCAATCTGACTTAAATGAGTACAATACTGTCTTAGATGAGGTTTGGGATCAGTTCCCTGAAATGACTACTACAGAAGTTAGAAATGCTTTAGCTGCATTTTTATTTACTGGAGATGATGTATTTAAGGAAATATCTAAGCTTAGCGGTGGAGAAAAATGCAAAGTTAATTTACTAAAACTAATGCTTTCTAAATCTAACTTTCTTCTTTTAGATGAACCTACTAACCATTTAGATATAATGTCTCGTGAAGCTTTAGAAGATGCCTTGTTAACTTACGATGGTACAGTTTTAGTTATATCACACGATAGATATTTTCTAAATAAAGTTATAGATAAAATCTATGAATTAAATATACACGGTATAAAAGAGTTTTTAGGCAATTATAATTACTATATTCACAAAAAAATTAATCCTAACAGGTTTGACTATGAATCTATAACCTCTGAAAGTTCAAAGACTAAGACCCAAATACATCAAGAAAGAAAAAAGAAAAAAGAAGAAGAAAAAAAATTTAAACAAGAAAAACTTAAAATAAAAAATTTAGAAGATAAAATAACCTCTTTAGAGGAAGAAATAAATTCTCTTCAAGAACAACTTTGCCTTGAAGAAGTATATTCGGATTCTGATAAAAGTGAAAAAATAAATAAGGATATAATAAATAAGCAAAAATTAATAGACGACCTTTATTCAGAGTGGGAAAACTTTATGGAATAATGTTAATACCCGGTGAATAATTAGTAATGTCTTTTCACCGGGTAAAAAATTTTTAATACCTTCTAAGAGGATTATCTATCAAATGACTGAAAAATAGGTATAGCATAGTATTATACTATTTCGTTTTTGATTGATTCTACTACATTACTTTTTTTAACGCATGTTGAAGAAAAATAATAGGATAAGAAAATAGATGCAATTATAAGTATAGTATATATTAGAGTTACTCCTATTGGGAAAACAGGTATAAACTCAGCCAATGTAATTGGTGTTAATCTTAACATAAACCAACAAATAAATGATACTATTGGAATACTTACAATAATAGGTGTTACAGCGAAGAATAAGCCTTCTAGCATCAGTATTTTATTTAACCCTTTTGGTGTTAATCCTACTGATCTAAGTATAGCAAATTCTCTCTTTCGTAATCTAAGATTATTTGAAATGGTAGAAAAAGCGTTAAAAATACCAATTAAACCAATCATCGAAGCCGTAGCAAAAACACTACTAGCTATAGCTTTTTGAACCAATTCGTTATGATTTTTATCTTCCAATAGACTCCATATCTCAAAATCTTCAGTTCCAAGATAAGAATTACAAATCTTAGTTAGTTCTTTCTTTGTGCTTGGACTAGCCTCATCCCCCACCAACAAATCAATTGACATACGGCCACATTCAATCATACGATCTGATATAAAATTATTAACTAATTTCTGATATGTTTTCATAGGGACCACACAAGCTATGTTGTATCCACCTATTCTTAGTTCACCTGGAAAAATATCTGTAACAGATCCCACTTGAACATTAAATTTATAATTTGAATCCAGATACTTATCTACTTTTTCATTTAAAACTAACTCATGACCCTCTTTTATATTTAACAATGGTATTTTTTGTTTAACTTTTGAATCCTTTGATATTTGATCTGTGCTGTCTAATAATATTCCTGTAGGTACACCATTTTGATAATATTTCTCAGAATCAATAGCAATTTCCTTACAGTACTTTTTAAATGATTCATCGCTTAATCCAACTAAATTTGTTATAATTCTATGCTTTCCATTTTCATGTGATACATTATATTTCATTGAGCTTACCTCATCAAATCCTCCAAATTTAGCAAAAATCTCTGACTCCTGCTCTGATGTTACATAGGTTGCGGTACGTGCTTGTCTTCTGATTACGCTATCCTTAACTTCAGACAACGAAAGAATTTTATTTATCATATCATTATTTGGTTCATCAGCAATATTTAGATTAACCGTCATATCATATTTGACTGTTTCATCATTCTTAGAATCAACTAAATTGTATATAGCCGTAATGGAAACATACCCCACTATTAAGCTAAAACATATTGAAAGAGATAGTACAGCCGTGCGTAAACTTCTTTTGTTAGCTGAAAATTGTGATTTTGCTAGCTCACCCTCTACACCAAATATTTTTTTAATTATTGGGTGGATTTTTTGTTTTTTAAATTTTACTCTATTACTATTCTGACGTATTCCAACTATAGCTGATACTTTCGCCACTTTTCTTGCTGGAATATAGGCTGATATTAAGACGGTAATCAACGAGATAATAATAGCAAAAACAACTACTACCCATGAAAAGGAAAGATTTATTTTTCTAAAATCCTCTGTAGCACTAAAAATGTTATTAATTTTAGAAGAAACCATATAGCTAAATAGATATCCTATCATTATACTTATTGGCAATTGAATAATCCAGAGCAAAAATCCTTCATAGATAACAGAATGTCTAATTTGCCTTGGAGTTGCTCCTAAACTTTTCAAAATACCTAGTTGTTTAATCCTGCTATTAGCAGATAAAGAAAATGCATTATAGATAATAAGAATAAATGTTCCCATAACTAATAAAGCAATTGTCATTGCCATTGCTATCCATAAAATTATTTGAGTATTTTCACCATTTTTATCGCTAATTCCATATAAATATAATAAAGGTGTATTATATTTAACTTTATATTTTCCATATTCATCCTTAGTTAATCCCGTAGATTTAGCGATCTGAGGTAATGTTTCATATATTTTACGAGGGTTCATCAAACGCATATAAACTGTAAGTTCATCTTCAGGTTGAATCTGTGAATGATCCAAGTATCCCATAGCAATATATCCAGGATATGCAGACACTCCACAAAAATTCATTTCTCCAACTATGGTATAGGTCTTAGTCCCTATTGTCTTGAAAGTCTCGCCTGATTTTTTGAAATCTTGGGTTTTAATCATTTTATCACCCAACATACGATTACCTATTGGAATAGTCAACTTATCACCAATTTTATAGGAAGGATTATCTAAGAAGAATAATTTTGATAAAACAATTTCTCCAGATTTTTGAGGAAGTTTACCTTTCATAAGATTATCTTGATAACCCATATCCGACCAAAAATTTGCATCTGCATCTCTCATTAATAGATAGGGACGCTTTGCATTTGAAAGTTTAGCAGTAATCCACTGTCCTTTAATCATGGTGGTTTCAACCTCTGGGTTTTCTGTTACATATTTTAATTTATCACCTGATATAGCTTCCCATAATTCCCCATGCCAATAACCTTGCTTTTCAATTTTTGTGGTTACTTGTGCTTTCCATAAAGTATGTACAAATATACATAATGAACATAGAAGTGCTGAGGCAATTGTAATAGCAATTATTATAGAAATTGTATGTCGCTTATTCTTTCTCAAATGATTATATGTATATTCGCCCATGATATTCATTACTTAATCACCTCATTTGATACAAGTTTACCATCATCTATTCTAATCATTCTATCGGCTGATAATGCAATTTTTTCGTCATGAGTAATCATTACAATAGTCTGGTTATACTCTTTATTTGAAATCTTTAACATTTCAAGAATACTTTCAGAATTTTTCCTGTCAAGATTTCCAGTAGGTTCATCTGCTAGGATAATAGAAGGTCTATAAATTAATGAGCGACCTATAGCAACCCTTTGCTGTTGCCCACCTGAAAGTTGGTTTGGTACATGATTAAGCCTTTCCTTTAAACCAAGCATGTCTACAATCTTATCAAATTCTTCTCTTTTAGGCTTTCTGTCATCTAAAAGCATAGGTAATAATATGTTTTTTTCAACAGTTAGAGTAGGGATAAGATTGAAAAACTGATATATTAATCCTACTTTTCGTCGGCGAAATAAGGCTAATTTAGTTTCATTCATTGATGAAATATCAGTGCTATCAATATATATTTTTCCTTTTGTAGGTTTATCTACTCCCCCTAACATATGTAGAAGTGTGGATTTTCCAGATCCACTTGATCCAATTATTGAAACAAATTCTCCTTTGTTTATTTTTAAATTTAAATTATCCAGTGCAGTGACCTTTGTTTCACCTACTCCGTAGCTTTTAGTAAGATTTTCAGTTCTTAGTATTTCCAAAATATTTTCTCCTCCCTTTATTTAAATCCCATGGAAAAATATTGTGTTTTACCAGGTATTTTTATTTTGCATAACATTATAATACCTTTGTTAAGTTACATTTCGGTGACATTGATAATTAATTTTTATAAAACTTTATTATAAATTTTGCTCCTCCTGTATCCTTATTTATAGCAATGATTTCACCATTTTGCTTTTTTATTATGGAATTTGCAAGAGCAAGTCCAATTCCAACGCTGTTTTTTGATGAATTTTCACCCTTATAAAATCTAGTAAACAGGTGAGGAATATCTTTTTTATCAAATCCTTGTCCATTATCTTCAATTGTTATTTCTGTACATATAGGATTCTGTTTATAATTTATAGAAATTTCTCCTCCATTTGGTGTATGTTCAGAGCAATTTTTAACTATATTTACAATAGCTTCATTAGTCCAATGAAAATCACCAGTAAAAAATATATCACTATTGTCTTTTATAAAAAATTGTTGTTTCTTTTTTTCTATCATTAAATGTAGAGGCTCAACAGCAACACATACCAATTCATAAACATTAATAGATGTATATTCTAATGGCATTGCATCTGCATCGATTTTTGAAAGTATTAACAATGAGGATACTAAATAATTTAATCGATATATTTGTGATGAAATATTTTTAATATATAAGGCTTCATCTCCTTCAATAGAACTGCTTTCTAATAATTCAATCATCAATGACATGGACGTAAGTGGCGTTTTAAGTTGATGGGATATATCCGCAAGATTATCACATAGCTTTTCTTTCTCTTCTCTTTCTTTTTCCCGACTTTCTCTAAGCATTATAACTGTTTTGTATAATTCATCTTCTAAAATTGAAAATTCGTCTTCTTTTTTATCAGTTCGCATTTTATAAATTCCTTGATTTATATGGTAAAGATATTCTGCTAAACTGTGTATACGTCTGCGCTTTATAATATCTGATATTAATAGTGAAGCTCCAAAATAAAAAAATAGTAAAGCAATTAATAACAAAACACTAATAAGCACTTTACTAAATATTTGATAATTATTAAAATTAAGTTTAGATTTTTTAACATAACCATATTTCTCTAATATTTTCTTGCCCTTATTTATCTCTGTTTCATTTTTCTTTTTTAGTGATGATACCAAAACTTGTTCAATATCAGAATTAGCATTAGATCCAGCTGCTATAAGTTGTGCTGTTTTTTCATAAAATATATTCTTTGTCTGTGTATAAATGAAACCACCAAATATAATGCAAAAAAATGTTATATATAAAAAACTAGTAAAAAACCATACTATCATTCTTTCTTTATTCATATAAGTTTTAATCCTCCATCCTATAACCTAGTCCTCTTACTGTTTTAATACAAGAATCATCCTCTAGCTTTTCTCTAAGGCGCTTTATCGCTACTGACAATGTGTTATTATTTACAAATTCTCCATTATAGTCCCACAGATTTTTTAATAAAGTAGTTCTTGTTAAAGTACGATTTTTATTCTCTAATAATTGTAGTAATAGATTGTACTCACCAACTGTCAATTCTATTTCATGGTTATTTTTATACACCCTTGATTCTGACTTTATTACTTTAATATTTTTACAATACAAAACTGATTCTTCATTGTTTTGTTTAAGAGTTCTACGTAGAACAGCAGTAATACGTGCTTGTAAAAGGCTTAATTTAAAAGGTTTTGTAATATAGTCATCTCCACCCATATCTAGTCCTTTTATCATAGTACTTTCTTCATCTACCACAGTAAGAAAAATAATAGGTACATCTTTAATTTTTTTTATATAATGACAAAAATCAAATCCTGATCCATCAGGAAGATTTAAATCTAGTAATATTAAGTCTATATCTTTAGTAAAAAGATCTTTTCCTTTTTTTAAATTTTCCCCATGAATAACGTTGTAATTATTTTTCAATAAAAATGATTTAATTCCAAAAGCAATGGTATCATCATCTTCAATTATTAAAATTGTAGCCATCTTTTTCTCTCCTTAATTTCTTATAAATGTTATCTTGTTTCCTTACACATTTTAAATAAGCAAATTAACTTTCATGTTCATTAATCATATAATAAATGTTGTTTTACATAAAACATTATTATTTTGTAAAATAGATAAATTTGTTTTTACATAAATTTATCTATTCATTAATAAACTAAAGTAATTTATAAATAGTATTTGCATTTTACAATATTAAAATTAAATTTATGTTATTTTAACATTATATAATTCTTTTATTACATTAATTTATATCCCCAGTGTTTCTTTTAATTTTTTAACATTATTTCTACTAACAGGAATTTCTGATTGTTCTTTATCATCCATGACTAATTTATATGTACCGTTAAACCAAGAATATAATTCTTTTATATTATCCATATTTACTATATAGCTTCTATGAACTCTAACTAAATCTGTCTTTTTCTCTATTTCTTTTAATGTATTATGAGTTATATATTCTTTTGAATCAGCTTTCACATAAGTTTTTTCCTCCATAGTATAACAGTAATGTATGTCTTTTGTATCTATTAATATTATTTTCCCTCTATATTCACAAGGAATTTTTTTAAGTGATTTTTCTTCTTTTTCTAATTTATTTAATATATTACTTATCATATCAGGAATTTTCTCACTATGTTTTTGCTCTATTTTTTCCTTTAATCTTTTTATAGTTAAATCTATTCTTTTGTCATCAAAAGGTTTTAATATATAATCTAACGCCTCTATTTCAAATGCTTCCAAAGCATATTTCTCATATGCTGTTATAAATATAATATTTATATCTTTATTAAACTCTTTTATTTTTTTAGATACACTCATTCCACTTTCTGTAGGTATATTTATATCCATAAAAACTACTTCTGGTTGCAGTTTTTTAACTAATTCATATCCAACATCTCCAGTCATAGCTACATCTACTACATTCAAAAAGTTATACTTAGATAAAACATACTTAAGTTCTTCTATGGCTGGTTTCTCATCTTCTATTATAATAGCTCTGATTTCTTCCATCTAAAATACCTCCTTAGGTATAGAAAATATGACTTCTGTTCCTTTATTTAATTTGCTTTCTATATGTATAAAACTTTTTTCTCCATATAATAATTTTAATCTTTTATTAACATTTGAAAGTCCTATACCAGGCCAATTGTTTACTACATAATTAAGTTTATTTTCATCCATACCTACTCCCGTATCTTTTATTATAAATTTTACTTTATCCTTTTCATCTATTGCTGTAATTATTACATTGCCTCCTTGCGATTTTAATAGTATTCCATGTTTCATAGAATTTTCTATTATAGGCTGAAGTACAAATACAGGGACTTTAATATTTAAAAGTTCTTCTGGTATATTAATATCTATATTTAGCCTGTCTTCAAATCTTGCCTTTTCTATAGACAAATAGGATTCCAGAAACTCTATTTCATCTTTTAATATAATTTTTTCATCTTGCCTTTTCAGAGTTTGTCTAAAATAATTTGCAAGGTTTAATATAAGCTCTCTAGCTTTTGTAGGATTAGTTCTACAAAATGATGCTATAGTATTTAATGTATTAAATAAAAAATGTGGATGTATTTGATTTCTCAACATTTTTAATTCTGCCTTTGAAACTTCTTGAGCTAATTGATCTAATTCATATAATTCCATTTGCGTAGCTAAAAGAGCACTTAATTCCTTAGCAAAATTACTAAAATACCTATCTACACTTTTATAAGACTTAATTTGTATTCCTATAACAAATTTAAATATATTATTATCTGTAAATATAGGTATGCAATAGAATAGTTTTTCTTGATTATAATCTTGAAATTTTATTAATCTATATCCCTTAAATCTAAAATATTCATTTATTCTCTCTCTTAATCTTTCTTTGTTCACTTCGCCTCCATTATAAGAAAGTATATCATCATTTCCAGCAATAAATATGCTTTCTAAGTTTATTGATTTATATATTATAGAACATACTTTATCAGAAATCTCTTGGCTAAATCCGCTTCTTAAATAAATAGAAGTTTTTTTAGCTATATTAAGAGCTTTTTGAGATTGAATTGCACCAATTTTTTTATAATATTCTTGTGTATTATTTATAATATTTATAAATATTCCCACTCCAATAGAATTCGTTATTATCATAGGTAATGCTATAACTTTTTCTAATTGCAGAGCTGCTTCATAAGGTTTTGCTACTAATAAAATTATTATCATCTGTAATACTTCTGCTATTATAGCTGCTGTAATACCTGTAGAAACGTCTACCCCCTTTTCCTTTGTAATTACATTAGCTATTCCTCCTATTATCCCTTCTATTATAGTAGATATAGCACAGGATAGAGCTGTGAATCCACCTAAAAAATATCTATGAGTTCCTGCTATAATCCCAACCATAACCCCTACTAATGGTCCTCCTATATATCCAGCCACTATAGTCCCTATAGGTCTTGCATTAGCTAAAGCATAGGGTTCTATGTTAACCCCAGTATAAGTACCTAATACAGATAAGATGCTAAAAAAAGTTATAATTATCAATTTATACTTATAATCAGATTTATTTTTAAGAAATTTATTAAAAGTTTTAGTTTGACTATATAAATAAGCTGCCATTCCAATAAGGGACATACTTTCTAATAATTGTATATATATCATAAATTTCTCCCCTTAAATTACATTATTATTGTATAATTTATTAAATATTCTTTAATAAATTATACAATAAATAAATATTTTTTCTATGCCAAATTGCTAAACAAGGGATTTTTTCTACAATTCAATGTGTTTTTATGACCTTTTATAAAAATATTATTAATAAAAATTTAATAATATATTATGATTTAACTGTATTTCAATATTGTAATCGATTAAATTTAGTAGGAGGTAGTTTTATGATATCATTTTTTCTTTCATTAATAGCACTTATTGTTGGTTATCTAATTTATGGTAAAATAGTAGAAAAAATGTTTGGAGCAGACGAAACAAAAGAAACTCCAGCAATTAGATTAGAAGATGGAGTTGACTTTGTTCCAATGCCAGCTTGGAAAATTTTTATGATTCAATTTTTAAATATTGCAGGTTTAGGTCCAATATTTGGGGCTATAGCTGGTGCACTTTGGGGTCCTGCTGCATTTTTATGGATTGTGTTTGGTTCTATTTTTGCAGGTGGAGTGCATGATTATTTTTCAGGTATGCTATCTGTAAGACATGATGGTGCAAGTATACCTGAAGTAGTCGGTAAATATCTTGGTACTGGTTTCAAACAATTTATGAGGGGTTTTTCTGTAATACTTTTGATTCTTACTGGTGTTGTATTTATAATAGGACCTGCTGGTCTTTTAAATACCTTAACTGGTTATAATAAAGTTATATGGATATATGTAATATTTATTTACTATATTCTTGCAACTATGCTTCCTGTAGATAAAATTATAGGAAAAATATACCCTATATTTGGTTTATGTTTACTTATAATGGCCATAGGCGTTGCTACTGGTTTAATAGTTCAAGGATATCACATACCAGAAGTAACTTTAGCAAACCTACACCCTAACGAACTTCCAATGTGGCCTTTAATGTTTGTAACAATTGCCTGTGGAGCTATATCTGGTTTCCACTCAACTCAATCTCCATTAATGGCTAGATGTATAACAAATGAAAAACAAGGAAGACAAATATTTTATGGAGCAATGATAGCCGAAGGAATACTTGCTTTAATCTGGGCTGCTGCTGCAATGACTTTCTTTGGAAGCACTGGAGAACTCGGCAAACAAATGGCCGCTCATGGAGGGCAAGCTTGGGTAGTAAATACTATTTCCAATTCATTACTTGGGAAAATAGGTGGTGCCTTAGCTATACTTGGAGTTGTTGCCTGTCCAATAACTTCTGGTGATACAGCTTTTAGAAGCTCAAGGCTTATAGTAGCTGACTTCTTAAACTATGAACAAGGGCCTATAAAAAACAGATTAGCAATAAGTATACCTCTATTCGTTATAGGTTTTGTATTAACAAAAATAAATTTTGATATTGTTTGGAGATATTTTGCTTGGTCAAACCAAACCTTGGCTATGATAGTTTTATGGACTGCAGCTGCTTATTTACACAAAATAAATAAATCTCATTGGATGGCAACTATACCAGCTGTATTTATGACTGGAGTTTCTATAACTTATATACTTGTAGCTCCAGAAGGATTCAAACTTAGTACATCAATTGGATATCCTATAGGTATTATAGTAGCTTTAGCTGTTCTAGCACTATTCTTAAAGAAAACAGCTTCTAGAAAAAATAATATGAACATAGCAGGATAAAATAAAAAAAATGTCTTAAAATAAGGAAATTACGACTTAAAAGAATAAATACTGTTAATCAATAAGTAATTATAAAAATTATTTTAAGCAAGGCTTTCATAAAATTTTCGTTAGAAAATTAATGCGTAGCATGTCAAAAATGAATTTTCATAACATTTATATAAACTAAAATTACAATAAATCCTATTTGCGTTAGCAAACAAATTTAATATAATAAAGCTAATAGATTCAATAAGTTTTATTGTATATAAAGTTACAAAAATTATTGTATAAATACATTATTTATAGTTGTAAAGTCCTATTAGAAAGTGGTTATAAATGTCAAGTTTAAAGTGGTTCTTTCCAATGTTGGTTGATTTAATACTAAATCTATAATAAATAATGTAACTAGGTGTAACTTCAAAAACTATATATGCAAAAATAAAAGAAATTGGATATACAGGCTCTGAATCATTAATCAAAAGGACAATATATGGCAGATGTAATTTTAATATTTTAAAAAATAAAATATCAATGTTAGAAGATCTTAAATTCAACTAAGTATGGAAAGAACCATTTCTATAGTATCATTTATAAGAGTTTTTCATGTTATAATATAAAAAGAAATTCTCATATATTTAACAAAAACCTTCTGGCTACGCCGATTATTGTGAATAAAATTAATGGGTTTTTACATAGAAATGTAAATTAATTACTATAGGAAGTCTACGACTGCGCTATCGGTTTTTTAATCATTTACATATGAAATTTAGATTCGATTCTATAGTTTTTAAACTTAGTTAGAATCATTGGAATTAAAGATTTTGTGTAAAGAAGTGGAACAAAATTATCCTTTAGTGGATTTTGTCTCTCGTCAAAAATTATAATAACATTTTTTAAAGTTATTAAAACAATAAATAATTTTAGAGAAAATAGATATCTAAAAAAATAATAAGAATACTTTATTTGTGAACTAATATTTAAGCGTGAAGTAAACAGGACGTTTACTTAGCTCTACTACCACAGGACGTGGCGTTAGAGCGTTAGTTTAAATATTAGAACACAAATATTAGTATTCTTTATTTTTATATCTATCTATTGAACAAAAGTATTTATTGTTTTAATTCTCACCCTTTAAAGGATGTTAAGTCGTAATTTCCTTATATTTACTATATTAAAATTAACTTTATTTTGAGACATTCTTCTTTATTATTCAAATAAATTTATTATGTTGTTGAACTTATCTTTGTTTTCTTTTATTTTGTCTTCATTTCCAATGACACATATATAATTCTTTTCCATTAATTCCTTAACAATATTACTGAATTCTTTTATTTTTTCTTTGTTAGTAGATAATATTTCTTCTCTTTCTTTTTGTCTATCTTCATAGGATATTTTTCTTATATAATTTTCAGCAGCTCTTTCTCCTTTTACAGAAGGTGTTAAAGGGGTATCTAAATCAGAAATAGTTCCTATAATATACTTTGTCATTTCCCTATCTTCTGGGTTGAACTCAGAAATATATTTAAATGTTTCATTATAAGCTTCTATAGTTTTCATTAAATTAGGATCTCTATATGATGCAAAGAACATATTACCGTTTTTCACAAAAGATGCAAAAGCGCCATATGCACCACCCTGAACTCTGACTTTATTCCACAAATAGTCATAATTTACTATAGTTCTTAAAACTTGCATACTTCCATTATATTTATACCCTAATTTTAAATAGTTATATCCCTTAGCTACATATTGAACTTTTGAGGAAGTTGAAAAACCTTCATTGCTGTTATCAAAGTTGAATTCATAATCATTATATTGTAATTCATCTTCTTTTAAACTATCATATAATGTCTTAAATTCTTCATTTATAGTATTAAGCTCTTCTTCTTCACCAGTAATACTTATTAATAAATTTTTAGAATTAAATATTTTATTAAACACATTTTGTAAGTTTTCACTTACTTTTTCGAATTTTTCTTCAAAGTTTTTCTCTACATCTACAATAAATTTATAAAATTCTATTCCTGATAAAAGTTCATCATATTTACCATAGGATGAAAAATATGAAAATAATCTCTTAACAGCTACAGTATGACCTCTATCAAACATTATCATCTCTAGTCTAGATTTTAATTCTTGTATTATTTCTTTTAATCTATTTTTTTCATCAAACTTAGAATTGATAAGTATTTCTGATAATAGTTTCATAAGTTCTTTAACATTACTAGTTAAACATTTAGATTTAATAGTGAACATAGGCGTATATTTTTCATAACTTTCCTTTTCACTAAATATTTCTGCATTATATCTAATACCACCTGTACTTATATTAACTTCATTAGATAGATCTTGATAATTATAATTTTTTGTACTTACTTTTCCAAGGACAGCTGACAATAGCGCTATATATGGTATATTTTCTTTTTCTACTGCTCTAGTATTAAAATATAAGTTTAAATATGAAATTTTATTAGTAAATATATTATGATATAAAGTTTTAATACCTAAAATATTCTTTTCCTCTAAAGGAAGTCTTTCAGATTCTTTATTTATATCATCTATAGAAAGTAATGGTATTTTACTCAAGTTTTCCATAGAATCTTTTTGGTTTTGTCTTTCTTTTAATTTTTTAGTCTGTTCTATTAATAGTTCCAGCTCTTCCTCTGTTAAACTTTCTTTATAGTCTTTTAATTTTTTTCTTATATTTTCTATTCTTTTTTCTTCAAGTCCTTTTTCTGGGTTTACTACAAGTACTGAGTAATGCTTATTATCTAAAATATATTTTTGTATTAAATCCTCAAAATAATTAGAAGTTAATGCAACTTTTATTTTTTCTAGAACCTCTTCATATTTTAGATGCATTGTAGGTTCTTCATCATAAAGCCAACTTTCCATAGATTTTATATGATATATTAAACCTTTTGGATATCCCTGATAATCTGCTTCTCTTAAACTAAATTCCTTTAAATTTATTGATGATTCTATTAATTTTTTATCTATACCATTTTTCACCAAGCTTTCAAGTGTATTAAATACTACAGATTTAAATTCTTCTATCTTATCAACATTAGAATTTTTAACTATTATACTAATTGTAGATTGAAGTATACTATTATCATAAACACCAAATACATCCTTACCTAAACCTGCATCTAATAAGGCTTTCTTTAACGGTGAAGATGGTGTTTCAAGAAGTATATGTTCTAAAATTTCAAATGCTAAATATAATTCCTTATCTATAGATTTACCTAATAAGAAATTTAAACTTAAGTATGTTTTATCTTCAATTTTTTCTTCTTTAGATATAGGATATTTAACTTCTATATATTTAGGTTCTTTAAATGCTTCTTGAGGTTTTATTTTCGAACTCACCTCTTGTCTATCAAAATCTTTTAAATAATTTTCATCTATGAATTTTAATTTCTCTAATATATCTAAATCTCCATATAAATACAAATAACTATTGGATGGATGATAATATTTTTTATGGAATTCTTTAAAATCTTCCTGAGTAAGATCTGGTATATAATCTGGATCTCCACCAGACTCTACACCATATATAGTATCTGGTAATAAAGATTCTTGTATTTTTCTAAATAATATAGATTCTGGTGAAGAGAATGCGCCCTTCATTTCATTATATACAACACCTTTATATGTTATATCATCTTCCCTATTTTCTATTTCATAATGCCAACCTTCTTGCATCATTATTTCTGGATATTTATATATATTAGGATATAATACTGCATCTAAGTACACATCCATTAAATTTGTAAAATCTTTATCATTTGTACTTCCTACAGGATACATAGTTTTATCTGGAAATGTCATAGCATTTAAAAATGTATTTAGAGAGCCTTTTATTAATTCCACAAAAGGTTCTTTAACTGGAAATTTTCTTGATCCACACAAAACAGAATGTTCTAATATATGAGCTACCCCTGTGCTATCTTTTGGGGGAGTTCTAAAACTTATAGAAAAAATCTTGTTGTCATCATCATTTTTTATAAAAAGTAATTTAGCTCCACTTTTTTCATGTAAAAATACTTGAGCTAAAGAATTAATTTCTTTTATTTCTTCTTCGTTTATCAATTTAAATCCATTATAGATTTCTCCTGATTTTAAATTCATAGTATTTTCTCCTTTCTAAATTTACTATCTATGCCTATTATTTTATATAGTGATATTAATTATACCATATATTTCTTATGGGATATATTTCATTAAAGTTGCATTAAGATAATTATATGTTTAACAAAAATATTCAAATCATTTACATTTTTAAATTATAATTTAATAATTTTATTTAAAAATTTTTATAATACAACTGTTTTGAAATCCATTATTTAATTTTTTCAAATTTTTATTGTTAATGTTTTGACATAGTGACTTTTTTATTGTATAATGAATTCATAAGATAGATGAATAAAACTAGTAAAACCCATTATAAACTTCCCATAGTAAAAAGCACCGCTTCCCCAAGCAGTGCTTTTCTTTTATCTATATAATTATTCTAATTCTAAAAGTAGTTGTCCTGATTTAACCTGATCTCCTTCTTTTACTAATAAACTTTCTATTACTCCTGATGAACTAGCTACTATATTGGTTTCCATTTTCATAGCTTCTATTACAATTAAGCTATCTCCTTCTTGTATCTTATGCCCTTTATTTACTAGAACTTTTATTACTGTACCTGGTATACTAGATCCTATATGCTTTTTATTTGATTCATCTGCCATTTTAGTACTATCAGAAGTTATCTTTTGTGCCATCAAACTAGATTTATCTTTTATTTTTATCTCTCTTCTATTGCCATTTATCTCAAAAACCACTGCTCTATTACCTTCAGAATCTACTCTTCCTATTTCAGATAATTGGACTATAAATGTTTTTCCTTCTTGCAGCTCTATTTCCGCTGTTTCTCCTTCATATAATCCATGGAAGAATACATCGCTACCCATATGACTCAAATCTCCATATTCTTTTAAGAAATCTAAATACTTATCAAAAACCTCTGGATACAATGAATAACTTATAATATCCTTTTCTGTTGCATCTAAACCATGTTTTTCTTTTAAGTGCTCTCTTATTTTTTCAAAATCCTCTGGTGGTAACATCTCGCCTGGTCTACAAGTTATAGGCTCTTCTCCTTTTAAAACTAACTTTTGTAATTTTTCAGGAAATCCCCCCATTGGTTGACCCATCATTCCCTTAAAATATGACACAGCTGAATCCGGGAAAGCCATTTTTTCAGCTTTTTCATATATATTTTCAGGTGTTAAATCATTTTGAACCATAAATATAGCTAAGTCTCCAACTACCTTTGAAGATGGTGTAACCTTTATAATATCACCAAGCATTTCATTAACTTTCTTATACATTTCTTTTACTTCTTCAAATTTATGACCTAATCCAAAACTTTCTACTTGTGGCTTTAGATTAGAATATTGTCCTCCAGGTATTTCATATTTATATATTTCTGCAGAACCTGATTTTAATCCTGACTCAAACTGACTATATACTGGTCTTACAGCACTCCAATAATCTGATAATTGTTGCATATCTGTTAAATCTAATCCTGTATCTCTATCTGTATTTTCTAATGCTGCCACTATAGAATTTAAGGCTGGTTGACTTGTAAGCCCTGACATACTATTAAAAGCAGTATCTACAATATCAACTCCTGCATGAGCAGCCATAAGTACTGTAGCAACACCATTACCTGTAGTATCGTGAGTATGAAGATGTATTGGAATTGATATCTCATCTTTTAATGCCTTTATAAGCTTAACTGCAGCATATGGTTTTAATAAAGCTGACATATCTTTTATTCCAAGTATATGTGCACCTGTTTTTTCTATTTCCTTTGCTAAATTTACATAATATTGTAGACTATATTTATCTCTATATTCTTCTAATATATCTCCTGTATAACACATGCAAGTTTCTGCTACTTTATTTTGTTTTAATACTTCATCTGTAGCTACTTCCATTCCTTTTAGCCAGTTTAAGGAATCAAATATTCTAAATACATCTATACCTGAATCTGCAGACTGTTTTATAAATTTTCTTATAACATTGTCTGGATAATTCTTGTACCCAACAGCATTAGCTCCTCTTATTAACATTTGGAACAATACATTTGGTATAGATTTTCTTAACTCTTCTAATCTAGTCCAAGGAGATTCTTTTAAAAATCTATAGGCCACATCAAAAGTTGCTCCTCCCCACATTTCCATAGAGAATAAATCTTTCCCAAGCACTGATTGAGATTTAGCTATTTTAAACATATCTATACTTCTCATTCTTGTAGCCATAAGGGATTGATGAGCATCTCTCATAGTTGTATCTGTTAAAAGAAGTTTATTTTGATTCTTTATCCACTTAACTAATCCTTCTGGCCCTTTTTCATCTAATATTTGTTTAGTTCCTTTTAAGCTTAATCCTTCATCTACTATAGGTATTTTAGGTACATCAAAATCTTTCTTTATACCATGAGTTTCATTTACTACCTTTTCACCTATGAATTTTAATATTCTAACTTCATCATCAGTCTTTGATGTTATTTCAAATAATTCTGGATTTTTTTCTATAAAACCAGTATCACATTGTCCTTTTCTAAATTGTTCATGATTTAAAACATTTATTAAAAATCCTATATTAGTTTTAACACCATCTATTTTAAATTCCTTTATGGCTCTTATAGATTTTCTTATAGCATCATTAAATGTTCTAGACCAAGATGTAGTTTTAACTAATAAGCTATCATAATATGGACTTATTACAGAACCCGTAAAACCATTTCCACCGTCTAATCTAATACCAAATCCTGAACCTGTTCTATAATCTTCTATTTTTCCTGTATCTGGTGCAAAATTATTAGATGGATCTTCTGTAGTTACTCTACACTGAATAGCATATCCTCTTGTTTGTATAGATTCTTGAGATTTTATACCTACTTCTTCTGAATCTAATTTGTATCCCTCTGCTATTAAAATTTGGCTTTGAACAATATCAATTCCTGTAACCATTTCTGTAACAGTATGCTCTACCTGTATTCTTGGATTCATTTCTATAAAATAATGATGACCACTAGTATCTACTAAAAATTCTAGTGTACCTGCACTTCTATAGCCTACAGTTTCAGCTATTTTTAAAGCATCACTACATATTTCTTCTCTCTTTTCCTTTGGCAGGGCAAAAGCTGGTGTAAATTCTATAACCTTTTGATGCCTTCTTTGTATAGAACAGTCCCTTTCATGTAAATGTACTATATTTCCATGCTTATCTCCTAATATTTGAACTTCTATATGCTTAGGATTTTCTAAATATTTTTCTATAAATATATCATCTATACCAAAAGCTTTTTTAGCTTCATTTTTTGCACTTTTAAAAGAAGATATTAATTCTTCTTCTGTTCTAACTATTCTCATACCTCTACCACCACCACCGGCAGCTGCTTTGAGCATTATTGGATATCCACAGTATCTTGCAAATTCTAAAGCTTCTTTCTCTGATTTAATTGGTTTTTGAACTCCAGGTATAGTAGGTACCCCTGCTTTTTCTGCAACTATTTTAGACTTTATCTTATCTCCTAGTTTTTCCATCATCTCTGCAGTAGGACCTATAAACTCTATTCCTGCTTCTCTACATTTTCTTGCAAATTCAGAGTTTTCTGCTAAAAAACCATAACCTGGATGTATTGCATCTACCCCTTTTTTTAAAGCCAATTGTATTATTTCTTCGATATTTAAATAAGCATCTATAGGACCTTTATTTTTTCCTATAAGATATGCTTCATCTGCCTTTGTTCTAAATAATGAAAATTTGTCTTCTTCAGAATATATTGCAACAGTTCTAATTCCTAATTCGTGACAGGCTCTAAATACTCTTATCGCAATTTCTCCTCTATTTGCCACTAATACTCTTTTAAACTTGTTCATTGTTATCCCCCTTTTTGTAAATATTGTGCCTTATTTTTAACTACATTATTTTCTAAATTATAAATATACCTTTACATTATATATAATTTATAAAATTTTTTCAATTGCATATTTTTTTTATTTTTCTTTCATTTAACATTTTAGGTTATTACTCTTTATAAAAATGCTAAAATATTTTTAAATTTACTATCATATTAATATAAAGCTAATATAATAATATAATAATTTATCATATTATTCAATGATATAGTGGGATTTTTTTATTTTTTTCAACTTATTATTAGTTATCTTTTAATATAACTAGTTTTATAATATTAATGTTTTAAATTTAACATATTTAAAAAAGACTTTATTTATGAACAAATAATAGTAGATTTTTATTCTATCCTATCATTTATTTATAAAATAAAGTCTTTATTATTATATAAAATTTTACTTATATTGAAAGTTTAGTAGTTTCTATCTTTCTCCAAGCTTCAAATTTGGTACAGCATTTATATCTAAAGAAGTTCTTGTTCCTTTAACATATTCAAAATAAGCTGCACTTCCTATCATGGCTGCATTATCTGTACATAATATAAAAGGTGGTATCAACACTTCTATTCCTCTGCTTTTACACTCTCTTACTAAAGTCTCTCTTAGCCAGGAATTAGCTGCTACACCTCCGGCTACTGCTATTTTATGTATTTTCTTACTCTTACAAGCTTTTATAGTATTATCTACAAGTACACCTACTACAGATTTTTGGAAAGACGCTGCTACATCTGCCCTATTTATTTCTTCTCCCTTCATTTCCTTCTTATTCAAATAATTTAATACTGCTGATTTTATTCCACTAAAAGAAAAATCTAAAGTATCATCATGAAAGTTTGCTCTTGGAAATTTTATAGCATCTTCATTTCCTTCCTTTGATATTTTATCTATTTTAGGGCCTCCTGGATACCCTAACCCTATAGCCCTAGCTACTTTATCAAAAGCTTCTCCTACTGCATCATCCCTAGTTTCACCTAATACTTCAAATTCACCATAATCTTTCATGTAAACTATAAAAGTATGTCCTCCTGATACTACTAAGCACATAAAAGGCGGTTTTAAATCTTTATATTCTATAAAATTGGCACTTATGTGGCCTTCTATATGATTTACTCCTATAAGAGGTTTACCTGTTGAAAAAGCTAGTCCTTTTGCATATTGTAATCCTACAAGTAAAGCACCTACTAATCCTGGTCCATAAGTTACTCCTATAGCATCTATATCATCTAAAGTAAAGTTTGCCTCATCTAAAGCTTCTTGTACTACTGTACTTATCACCTCTATATGCTTTCTAGAAGCAACTTCTGGTACTACCCCTCCGAATTTCTCATGGGTACTTATTTGTGATGCTATTATATTAGATAAAACTTCTCTACCATTAACAACTACTGCCGCTGAAGTTTCATCACAACTACTTTCTATAGCTAAAATGTTTATATTTTCATTCATATTTCTTACTCCTTTTTATGTAATTAAATATATATTAACTGTATAACTTATTATTCTTTTATAAATCTAAATTACATTATACTTTATTGAATTTAGATATTCAAATATAGTTTTGACATAAAAATTTAAAAATTTCAATCAAAATAAAATCCAATTTATAAAATCTAATTTTAAAATCAAATATGCTATAATAAAATACAGAATAGTAAAAGGAGCTCAAATATGAAAAAATACGCTAAAGTAATAATAGAAGGATCACCTATATCTAAATCAAATTTTAAATTGTTTAATTTACAAGGACGAGCTATAATGCCTTTAAACTCTGGCAAATATCACGATAGGTATGCAGTATATGAAGAAAAAATAGCTTATGAGGCAAGACTTCAAAATCCTAATACAGTATTGGAAGAATCATTAATTGCAGTATTAAAAGTCTACTATAAAAGTAAAAAAAGACATCCTGATACTAACAATATAACTAAAAGTATATTTGATGGAATAGAAAAAAGTGGTCTTATAATAAATGATGCCCAAATAAGAAGATTAATAATAGAAGAATTTTATGATAAAGAATTTCCAAGATTTGAATTAGAATTATATGCAGAAAGTATTTTTAAAATGGAATATAATATTATAGAAAAAGAAAATATAGATGAACCAATAAATTATTCTCCTCCTCCAAATAAAAAAGTTAATTTTAATAAAAATAAAGATAAGTCTACATTGACACCAAAAGATAAAATCATATGTGAAATATGTGGTAAATCTATAAATAAAAATGACATTGTAACAGCAAACAATAAAACAATTATACTCTGCAAAAACTGTTTAACAAAATTATTTTAATAAGGCCTGTAGTTAGATTTGTCTAAGAACAAATTCCTCTATATAATTCTATTAAGAAATATACTACATAAAAAGGGTCTATCTCAAAATAAAAATATCCTTAATTTTAATATAGTAAATATAAATAATACATGTAATAAACATATAAATGAGCTTTAGTAGTTCTTAATTTGACGTAATTAAAAATTTAATTCCTCACAGGACGTGAGGAGCCAGTAGTGAAGCCAAGGAGGGCGCCTCTACTGGGTAAAAGATTTTTAATGGAGTCAAAATTAGAACTACTTAGCAAAATGAATTGCTTTATGAATGTATTATTTATATTTACGATTTTAAAATTAAGGATATTTTAGCTCATATTTTTATTTTATACTTACAGTTATCTTTTTCAAGTTTTCATAGCTTAATAGTTTATCTTTAGATATTTTTATATTGATAATATCTCCAGGTTTTATATTTTCATTCAAACTCAAATTTTCTTTAATCTGATCATAATAAATATAAATGTTCTGATTTTCATATAATCTATCAAATTTTAACTTTAACTGTACATCTCCTTTTAAATTGTGTAGATTTATAAAATTAGGCAACAAATATTTTATACCTTTATCTGCCCATAATCCTACTCTTTCACCTTCTAAAAAACTTTTTCCTTTAATATATTGAGATGCGCTTTCCCCTACGCTATACCCCTCTTTTGTTACATTATCAGCAGTATCATATACATGTAGAACATTGCCACAAGCAAATATGCCTTCTACCATGGTTTGAAAATTTTCTCCAACTTTAGGTCCCCAGGTAGATTTGTTTAATTCTATATCTGTTTTTCTTATAATTTCACTATCTCCTCTTAGTTCTACAGATAACATTAAAGTATCACAAGGTATATACATTTCTGTACCTGGTATTGGAACCCTATCTTCATCTACTCTTGCTATAGTAACTCCTTGCACCCTATCTTTTCCTTTTATATTTACGACAGTATGACCTAATTTAAGTGGTATATCAAATTCATCCAAACAGTTCACCACATTATTTTCTGTTCCATAGCAATAAGGCATAATTTCAACTACAGCTTTTATATTTGCTCCCTCTAAAGCCATTCTTCTAGCCATTACTAATGCTACATCCCCAGAACCTAATATAACCACCTCTTTACCAGGCATATATCCTTCTATATTTATAAACTTTTGTATAGAACCTGCTGTATATATACCTGCACACTTACTTCCTGGGATATTTATTGCTCCCTTAGGTCTTTCTCTACATCCTGAAGCCAATATAATAGACTTAGCTTTTATGCTAAACATTCCATCTTCAGGATTAACTGCTTTAATACTTTTATCCTTATCTATAGATAAAACCATGGTATCTATTTTATATTTTATGTTTAATCTATTTATTTCATTTATCAATCTTTGAGCATATTCTGGTCCAGATAAATTTTCTTTAAATACATGTAGTCCAAAGCCTGTATGTATACACTGATTAAGTATCCCACCCAAAGACTCTTCTCTTTCTAATATTAAAATATCATCAATACCTTTATTTTTAGCTGAAATTGCAGCAGCCATTCCTGCTGGTCCTCCGCCTATAATTACTAAATCTATTTCCTTCATTATTAGACCTCCAGCGTAATGCTATTAATATGAATTTAGATTTAATTCCTATATAATTTTATCATATATATGAAAGAAAATAAAATTACTAATTTTTATATACATATAAAGCAATATTAATTCTATTATGCTATACTGCACAAATAACTTTACATAAAGAATTTATAAAAAATGACGTGCAAAAAAATAAACTGCCTCCATTAAGTAGACAGATAAACATTTAAATTAAAACACAATAGATTGGCTAACATGCTTAATAACAATTCAATCTTTTTAACTTCAATTTTAAAGTATCTATTTTAGCAAATTAGAAATATGTTTTTTCAATTGTGGCATAAATTCTTTAGAAGAAATCTTTTTACCAGCTTCCATATCCAATATTTTAGAAGCACCTACACTCAAGTATACCTCATCTATATTATTATGAGAAATAACAAAGATACCCTGTCCTTCAAATTCAAAATATTTTATATCTTGTTCTGACTTTACATTGTTTTTTATATCTTTGTATAACTTCATTAAATCTTTGCTTCTATTTTTTCCTCCCATTTTTATTGGTTTAACGTTATTTGTAATCACAATTCCTTCTGGCTCATCTTGATTCATCATAAACCATAAATTTTTATCTGTTTTTTTCAAAAGCTTAGATATATTTTTTCTGTCACTAGATAAAATATATTTTGCTTCAGCCATGCTGTAAATTGGAAGTGAAAAATCTGAAAGTTGAAGTTCACCTTGATTTTTTTTAGGTAAAATATATTTCATACTTTGATTTTGTCCTGATTTATAATTCTTTTGTCCTGCTTTATAGTCCTCTAAGGCTAAATTTTCTACTCTATCAGAAGCCATAATATTGTAAGAAGCAATTCCAATAACACCTATTACTACTCCAGCTAAAATTAAAGTTTTAAATATTTTTATCACCAAAAAACCCTCCTTTAAAAATTAATTTCTTCTAAAATTACCTATATAAGCTTCCCATGAAAATTCTGAATTTGCTTTATAGTAATCAAAAGCATAATCAAAATGATCTCCATACCAAGGATCCATAATTTTTATATAGTTTCTTCCACCATTAGTATAGCATCCATCTAATACTTGAGCATGTCCACCACCACTAGACCAACTAATCATAGTTTCTAATGGATTTCCATTGCCAATTTCGGATTGAACATTCAAATAGGATGGTAGATTATAAAATATTTGACCATATAGTCCAAAATAATTAGCTGCATTTAACATTTCTCTATCTGTTCCAGTTTGGTTTACTAAAGCTCCTTTAATATAATAAACTACTTGTTGTTGGGTTACATTCAAACCATAATGCTGAAGGATTGCACTAGTTGTAGTTGCCCAACACCAGTTGCTCATTTGTTGTTTAATTTCTGGAACTGTGGCACTTCCAGATGGATCAGTGGTTGAAGGCGGATTTCCATCTATTCCTGCTGAAGCAATATAGACTTTGCCATAATTTCTATCTGTGTAAAAGAACCATCTATTATCTGGTTCTCCTGTCCAATAATCATATATGGAGTCACCAGTTACCCAGCCTTGAAAATTTACGGTTGTATTACCTGGTATAGTGTAAACTGCTTGACTATTAATGCTTGGCTGTAAACGAACATTGCAACCTATGGGGGCAGTAACGCCTGAAAAATTTACATTTTCAGCATAAACTTTTCCCATACTTGTCCCTTGAAAAGTAACTAACAAAAAAGTTAAAGTCATCAAAAACACAGTAAGTAATCTTTTCATAAATTATACACTCCTTTTCCATTATTTTGATGATAATAATATAACATCCAAAATAAGAAGTCAATACCTTTTTATCATTTTTTTATATAATTTATAATAAATTTTACAATAAATAAGCAAATACACTGTGCAGTTTATTAATTTTATTATGACTTAAATTATTAATTCATAATTTAAACTTTACGAAATTTTTTAACGTGTTTTAGTGTATAATCATATATAAAGTTAAATATTTATAATAATTCTTAATTTCTATGACATACAGCAATTAAAGATTAATTATCAAGTTAAAATAAGTGTTTTAAGACTTGAAAAAATTTATATACGCTAATAGAAAGGCCTAAAGAAAATTTAAAATTCATAAGATGTTTAAGAGTATTATAAAACTACCTATATAACAATTAGTTCTATCCGATGACTACCCGCTCTAATACTCCAATCTTCTTCAAAATGGAAGTAAAGAGAAGTTACATCCCTGGATAACGATTTTCCCTAAAAGATAATCACTTCTAAGGAATAAAACGCCTAAGAAGTCTGTTAATAAAATTTAGTGGGGGTAAAAACTCACTCTAAATCTAAAGCCTCTGTTTATAAACAAAGTAAAAAGCCAGCAATCTTATGATTACTGGCTTTCATAATGGCAGGGGCACGAGGACTTGAACCCGGAACCAACGGTTTTGGAGTTCGATAAATTACATTAAAATAATTTTAATAGTATGTAAAAAGCCAGTGTTTTCAGCATCTCAATTCTACAATGGCGAATTTTTATTTATATCATTTTATTAATTTTTAATATTTTGGACAACCAAAAGACAACCATTAACCAGATTGTTGTAACAATGTTTTTACTTCTAATAATACTCTCAATAATTTTGTATTCTCTCTCTCTAACATTTTTATTTTCTTTTTTAATAAACTTACTTCATTTTCTTTTTCAACATCTAATTTTTCAATCATCTTAATTCCCCCAGTTCTAGTTGTTAATTTTATAATAGCATTTTAAACCATAATTGTAAAGAACATTTGTTCTATAAACTTGTTTATTTTTATATTTCGTCACACAACGTGACACTTAATATCGCCAATAATCACTGATGATAAAATTTTTATTTGAGGTGATTATATTGGTATTTAAAGATAGACTAAAAGGACTGCGAGAAGATAGAGATCTAACTCAAGACCAAATAGCAGATGTTTTGAGTATAACTCGTTCAGCTGTCGCAAATTACGAAAATGGCATCCGTGAACCAGATATTTCTCTTTTAGTAAAAATAGCTGACTATTTTAATATATCTCTAGACTATCTTTTGTGTCGCACCAATAAGATGGAACCATTTTATCAATCACGTTCTAAAAATAAATTTTAAGTTGTTTTTATGTAGATGCATCTTACACATATATAATAACACGAAAATCCATCGTTGCGAGCGATAGTTTCGACATGAAATTGTATTATTTTTAACACACTTGAATATTACATTTTATAACTATATTTTCTATAATTTATATAATGATTTCTAACTATATATTAAGTTATACTTAATTTTGGTGATGAAATTGTGAAAATAAATCTTAGAAATAACTTAAAAAAAATAAGAGAAGATAAAAATATAAGCCAAACTAAACTATCACTTTTATCAGGCGTTAGCCAAAATTACATTTCCGAAATTGAAGCTGGTAAAAAACTCCCCTCATTAACTATCTTAGAAAAAATAGCTATGGGACTAGAAGTATGTGTATCTCTTCTACTAACAAATAAGGAATGTTGTGATTGTTTATATAAGGAATGTTTAAAAAATAAAAAATTATGCAATAAAAAGAACTCTAGAAAATAAATCTCTAGAGTTTTATATGTTTAATGCAATTTTACTAATTTAACAACTGTATTATTTTTAGGATTAGATAAGTAAAGAAATCTTTCTCCCTTTCCTACTTTATTTAATTCTACCCATACAGGTTTATTCCTGTCTAGACAATACATATAGTATCCATTTTCTTTGCAATTGTCCTCCGCTGGCTCAATAGCCTTTGCTACACCAACAAATCTAGTTGACGCTCCTATTAGTATGCCTGTTAATAAACTTATAACCACCTTTTTCATTTAATCCACTCCTCACCTTATACGTATAAATAATTTTACCGTATAAATATTATATTTTTATATTAAATCATTTCACCGTATAAGTCAATATCTTTTTATATACTTTTAATTGTTCTTATAGTATAATTAATTTATAAGTTTATCAGGGGTGATTAAATGAATAAAAAATCTAAAAATGAAAATAGAGAAAAATTAACGGTATTAATAGATAAAGATATAAAGCTTAAAATGAAAAAAGAAGTTTTAGACCTCAACTGCTCCATGGGTGAGTTTATAGAAAAATTATATACTGATTATAAATCCAAGGAAAAATAATTTTCCTGGATTAAATTTTTTATATCTGGATATAATAAAAACAGGCCAATACATAGCACCAATACAGAAAAATTCCCAATAAAAAGAACCCTACTTATTAGGGTTCTTTTGTATTATGAGGGATTTCTATAATTAACCTATTGAGAAGACTTTATATTTAATATTCTATAAATGTTAAAAAATTCCTTTAAATAATAAAAAAAGAAGGTACTCCCATTACAGAAGTACCTTTAAAATTAATAATTTATATATTTAGCATATATATAACCACCATGTGGAGGATAATAGATGTGTATCCAATCTCCTTCTTTTCTATATAGTTTAACCTTTGCTCCATTAGGTAAAGCCCCTAATATTCTACTAGATGTAGACTTACTTTCTCTTACATTTACACCACTTGGAGTACAAATAGTGCCTGTTTTACCATCTAGGTTTACCCAGCCATTATCGCTAGTAGATGGTTTACTTTGTGTTACACTTGAAGATGTACCTAAAACACCATTTACTATTGCTTTAGCAATTCCATTCATACCATATTTATTAAGTATAGCTACATCTCCAGGACTATCTATGAAGCATATTTCTATATAAATTGTTTTGGCTTTAGTTCTTTTAGTTAGTGCTAAAGGCTGGTCTTTAATTCCTCTATTTCTAAATCCTAAATTATTTAATTGCTTTAGTACTCTATCTGCTTCTACCAAATATTTACCATTATAAGTGTATACTTCTGATCCATAACCACCTACTGTAGTGTTAAAATGTATACAAATATTTAAATCTGCATTTACTGAATTACATAAGGCTACCTGTTTATTTAAACTTTCTTGTAATGTTGATGCATAATCTACTCTACATATATTGGTTCTATGTCCTCTATTTCTTAATTCCTTATCTATTTCTACTACTAATTGCCTTGTTAATACCTCTTCTTTTAATCCATTTATTCCTCTAGTTCCTACATCTCCACCACTTAATGTATGCCCTGAATTTAAATTAAATAACATATTAAAATTACCTCCTATAAATTTAATTAAAAAAAGAACAGGGTTATTCCTGCTCTTTACTTTCTTTTACCGCTTGTCTAGCTGAGCTTTGACCAAAATAAAATCCTATTATTAAAGTAAATACAGAAAGAAATTCTGTACTTGATAAGCTACCTTTTGTACTTAAAATACAAAATACTATAGTAGTTAATAATGCTATTATCTTCTTTATCTGTAGAAATTGTTTTAGGAACTCCATGTAAACACCCTTTCTATTTAAAAATATTGTGTTGAATTGCATAAAAAAAGAAGCTTACCAAAGCTCCTACTGTTAATCCTATATACCATTTTAAAACAGATACTAATTGTTTTAACTGGTCACAAAGATTTTCAATCTTAGTATCTGTCCTAGATTGGTTTTGTTCTATTTTATCAATTCTTTTTCCATGATCGTTAAGTCTAATATCATGAACATTAATCTTTTCTTCTATCCTTTTATGCTTTTCCTCGCATACTTTTAATTCCACATTACACCTCCAGTAATTAATAAAAAAAGAACCTACATAATAAGTTCTTTTTTATTATATACATTTTTATATTTATTGTGTCCCTTAATAAATATAACTTCTGTAGTATAAATAAATTATTCGCTTATCAATGTATTTAATTTAATATCTATACTTTCCGTTAAAGCTTTAGCAACATCTTTTAAAAACTCGATGTTTTTTTCTCTATTCCACAACTCACTATCTTTTTCATTCTGATATGACTGTATAAGATTAGGGAATATTTCCAAATAAAACAGCAGATACAACTGAGATATCTTTTTTTCTTCAACCTCCATTATATAATCTCCTATATATCTCTCAGTGTTAATTCTAATAGAATTATTAATATTTAATTCTATTATGATTCCTCTATTATTTCCATAATCTATATTAATCTTTATTTGATTAATATTTCGACTTTCTAGGATAAAAGAAAGCGTGCTAATTATTTTCATTACAGACTCTCCAGAAGCCGAAACCTTTGTTAAATAATCTTGAGAATCTCCTTTAAATCCCCTAATAGATTTTAATACGAGTTTAACATCTGTTTGACTATTAATCTCTATTGTATTTTCATCATGATATACTTTACTAATTAACCAAATAAACAAATCGCTATCTACTTTGAAATTATTTTCCATAATTTCATTTTTCCCAGAATAATTAAGTAATTTTCTTAAAATAGTTTTCGCATCAGAATTTCTATCTATTATATAGTTTACAGAAGATCCATTAAAATAAACTATAACAAAGCACTTATTATGTGTTGTTCTATCTTCTACTGGTTCTACCCCTGGTCTTACACTATCAAATGATATTGAAAAATAACTGTATTTTATTTCCCTATTATTGAATTGTGTTACTTCGATTTCATTAAACATTTTTTCAGATTTCCAATTACAATACCGCGTTGTAACCTCCGAATCATTCTCTCTTTCTGATATTGTCATTATATTATCTATAGTATTTTCTAATGATATAGACTCTTTATCGACCCATCTTGTCACGCTAGCCATTTTCCCCATCACCCACAATCATATATTTTCACTTACAAGCTTAAAACTATTTGTACTATATTCTTTAGGGCACACCTTATATTTTATGCTATCATTAATAAATTTTAACTCGCATTTAATTTGATTTTCTCTGTGTCCGTTATAATCATTCATTACCATAGGCAAATCAAATTCTATTTTAACTTCCTCATTTAAAGTATTAGTCAAGAAACTTTTTAAATAAATATGAACCAAATTATCATTTTTTGATGAATGTAATTCACATTCCTTTATATTTGGTTGAACTTGAACCCAATTTGGGAATCGAATAATTAGTTCAGTATTACTTAATAAGGATGTCTTACCACATGCTTTAATAGAGCATTTAACTTCCCCCACTCCCGTTTCTTTATTAAAACAAATAACTGGATTAATATTAATATCCTTATTTTGTTTTCGCTCATAAAATATAACTTGTACCTTAGATGAAATCTTAAATAATCTATCTTTTAAATATTCATCTACTAATGTAAATAAACCTTGTATTATAGTTAAGTATAATGCAAGGCAAACATCAAATCTATGTTCATTAGGTACAAAACTAAAGTATTTGACAATATTAAATAAATTTACAACCCAAAGTGCCAATAAAGATGAAACAACAGGATATAGGTATTTTAATTTATTCATTACTCATACACCTTTTTAATAGCTTAATAAGCTCGTTAGTTTCATATTCAAAGAATTCTTTATCAATCTCATAAATCCCATTTACTTGAATAAAAAATCTAAAATGCTTTTTATCTTTAGAATGACCAATAAAATGAACTCTTTTTATATCAATCGATGATTCATTTTTAATAAATTTTAGTTCTTCAATTAATTTGTGAAAATATATTTTATTTTTTTTAGTAAGATTTAAATACTGTGATATAGTATCATCTTGATTCATATCTTCTTCTAAAAGTTCAATTTTAGTAACTTCAAAATCACGATCAATACATAAACATTCAATTAGATTAATCATCATCTGAGAAGTTATTATTACCTGATGATATCCTAAATCTGATTGTTTCTTTATATAAGAATAATAATCAATGTTAGGACTCGGAGTGTAAATTAACCCAACTAGCTCATTAAATTCATCATGAAATATTTTACCAGTTAACATTATCTTACACCTCCTTTATTTTACTTTATATTATATGCTAAAATAAGATATTTAGCAATCTACAATAATTTTTTTAAAAACCTTATCATTTTCATTTTTACAATTATTATAATTAATGTTTATTCTATATCCTTTATTGTTCTTTCTCATAATCTATTTACTGTGCTTTATCTATATTTTCTAAAGTATTTAACCCACCCTTTTGTCGTATTATTTATCTATTGTGTAACTTCTTCTACTCCTGTAACATCTGCTGTATTGGTTATTATATAATCTTCTACAGCTTTTCTATACTCTTCATTAGTTACATCATCAAGCTGAAAAGGTCTTTTTCTTAAAGGATTTTCTCCTCTAGTTATTATCCTTTCAGCTATTATTCTTACTACTATTTCATTAATCATATTATAAAATACCTCCTAAATTTTTATTTTCTGCTAAGAGCAATTGATTCTCTAATTCTTTATTTTCTTTTTCTAACTTTTCTATTCTTCCCTCTTGTATTTCTTCCTCATGTTCTGGAACATCTTCATATTCATAAAATATTTTTTGTGTTTTAGGATTCCAATACCTTATGGGATATTTACCGTTTATTCTTTCTGACTTGGGAATTTCTGTTACAAATATTCCCCCATTAGCTTCTAATTCTTCTTTTGTTTTTTCTAAGCCATATTCTGGATCAAAAGGTATAAAATGAATTGACATAACTTGATATTTTTCGTCTGTAATTCTAATCATAGATTCTAATAATATTAAATTTTCTTCTTGCATATTATCGCCTCCTTTTAAATTATCTAGTATATACTATAAACGTATTATTTAAGACACATACGAGTGTTTTAAGGTCTCTAGTCACGTAATGACTAACCATTGAAGACGTTTGTGGAACTTCCGTCATAACCCTTGCATTCAACTTATCTTTTTCCAATTTATATTCAAATCCAAAATTATAACTATTTGCGAATATTGCAGCTCCATCAATTAGCGGTAAACTATTCGAGATATTCATAGTACCCGGAGAAGAAAATCTATAATGACCATTTGAATCGACTATTTCGTTTAAATCGAAATCATATATCTTATTCATACCTGGAGAAAAAATTCGCTTAGTGTTTTGATTAGTTATAAGACTTGTAATACTGTAATCAAGTTTGATATTTTTAACATTCGTATTGGTTCTATAATCATATTTAACTAGGTCATAAGAATTCACACCATATATATAAGAGTTATAGAAGAATGTACCTTGGTCTAGTTTTGGAGCGTCAGATATCATGCTAAATTCATCTTTTACAACATTTAAGTTACTATCATATATTACTACATAGTTTAGTTCGTTCCATGAGTATATTACTGCAATGTTACCAGTTATGGGGTCATCGAGTACTCTTTTTAGTGAATATGGGGATATCTCTAGGTGTAATGTTATTTGTTTTACAATTCTACTTCCATCCTTTGTAAATACGTATAAGTAGCCAGTCTTTGTAGAATCAAATCTACGAAGTAACGCAAACAAATATTTGTTTGAGAACCTCGGTTTGTTATGAAGTCGAAGTTCATTTAATGTATTTACCTGTGTAAATGTATTATCAGTAAGAACGTTGAATTTGCTCATGAGAGTTCTTTTATTGTCGAAGTCCTCTTTAAATAATATAGCAACATTATCATCAAAGTCGCCATAGCCTGATAGGTTACTAGCGGTTGCTGTAACACTTCTTAATAATTTAAACTCTTTAAATTCATCAACACCACCTATACCTACACCATGGTCTTTTAAAACATTTGTTATATTCATTAACTCACCACCTTTGATACTATATTATCATCAGCGTCATATGTTATAGTCCATTTAAGCGTATTAGTTACACTTCCATCTTTGTAAAATTGCCAAGTGTCATATTTATAGTTACCATTTGAATCTGGACTACTTAATGTAGATTTCATATACAATTGATTAGATTTATCTTTATATTCAACTACTGTATATATACCATTACTATCCTTACTACTTGCATAAGAATTATAATTAGTAATTTTCTTTTCTATCTCTTCTATAGAAGTATTTATCTGCTCTGTACTTTCATTATGTTCTGTCGCCATTTCATCCAAATCCGACTTAATATTAGTTATATTTTCCTCATTTTTACTTACTCTCTTACCTAAATCCACTATACTACTAGTTATTATTTCTATATCTTTTTTTGTAGCCAATATAACCGTTGGGTCTACTTTTAAAGTTACACTAGATGTATTACTCACTTCTAAAATTGTTCTTATAAGTATATCTTTACTACTTCCATCTTGTGTTAGTGGTTTATATGTTTCTGGATATTTTGCAATAGCTACAACATTATCTTCATCATCCAGTATTGCGGCTTCTCTTATCATAAACCCACCAACATTACTAGGTAATAGTACCTCTATAATTATCCAATTGGTGTTATTTTCATCTATCGAAATAGAGTTTATATTTCCCTCCCATACCTTATGTTTAAGCTCTGTCTGTTCTTCTATTGGGTTATAATAACTTCCGTTACTATCTCCAACTTGTAGCTTACAAAAATTAACCTTAGTTCCTAGTGCTGTTGAATTAGCTATTTTCGCTTTACCTATTTTAGTTAGTATTGTATAAAATTGTTCTGCCATTAATTAAGCCTCCTTCCTAGGATATATTGTTATATTTTCTACCCCTGTATTACTACCCATAGCTATATTAACTTTACCTTTAGATGTTATATCTTTAGGCATCCATGGATAAACAGTTATTTCTTCACCGCTTGTTATAGCACTAGCATAATAAATACTAGTACTTATTTTCTGGACTAAAGTAGAACTTAACATCATATTACATGGAATAATATATCTAAAGTTATCTATTATTTCATTAAACATACTCCAATCAAAAGTATTTATTTCAACTTTTAATACATATTCATCATTAAGTACTTCAACTTTATAATTCCCTTCACCAAATAAAGTTTTTAATTTATGTTCCAAAGCCCTTTGAGTTATAGGCATCTTATCCATTTTTCTATTTTTAATTCTTAACTTTCTGAATTCTAATGTATCATTCAATAAATCAGCTTTAATTTTAAATAACTTTTCTTTATGCTTTATTCCATACTCTGTTGCTGTATCAATAAAGTTTTCTTTTAGAATTCTTTCTTGCCCTTTTTCTAATAGCTCAAGCTCTATATCTTCTGTAGAAGTAATTTGTTTAAAATCTTCTATATCAGCTATTTGTGGTGGTAAAAAATTAATTAATTTCTTTTTCACTCAATACCACCTCTCTCAATATTGAAACTTCTTCACTCTCTAAAGTTAAATTTTCCTCTTTACCATTTATCTTAGTATTAAATAAATCAGCTACACCTTCTACATTCAAAATTCTAGCTTCAATTTGGCTAATTCTAACTATAGTATTATCCTCTGTATCCCATTGTTTTCTAAGGTTTAACAAGTAATCTTTAATAACTTTTTCTATATCCTGTTGTACTTGACCAATAGTAAGTCCTCTCTTTAAAAGAAGTTTTGTTTCTATAGTTAGTTCTATATTTTTAGCACCTATCACAGTAACTACATGACCAACTGGAGCAACACCAAAACCTTTTCCTTGGTTTTGTACAGGATCTAATGTAGTTTGTACCTTATCAATCAATTCTGTTGTAGGAATACTGTAATCACTATCCAGAAAAATTATTTTCACAGTGCCTCCACCATTCCATATAGGAAATACTTTTACAGTTCCAACACCTTCAATAGCTCTAGTATTAGTTTTATAGTCTGCTATATTACCTCCATAAGGTTTCTCATTTAAATGCTCTATATATCTATTAAATAAACTATAATTATCTTCTTTATCTTCTCCCGGTATAATGAGTTCTCCTAATGTAGCAATGGAAAGTCCCTCAATATATTCTATAGGTACTAGTTGACCTGTTATAGAGTTCCCCCCTATACCTGTTGTTTCACATTGCATTTTATATAAACCAGTAGAAATTTTTTCTACAGCAATAAAATTAAAATCTTCTATAGAAAATCTACTATTCAAGGGAATATCTATTAATTCATTTTCTTCGTTATAAAAGTATCCCTTTTTAATTGCATAAGTTGCTTTTTCTCTTTTAAGCCCTTCTTCCGCTACTCTTAAATCTAAAAGTTCAGGTGGCATAGATGGGCTTGCAAAAGTACATTTTAAAAAATAATCCATATCGGAATACATTTTAGCAACTTCTTGAGCCGCTGGTGCTAAAGCATTATAAATTATAGAACCTTCTCTTTTGTCTAAATCATTGGATATTTTACTTATCATTCTATCTAAAATCACTTCTTCGGTTTGATCTTCAAACAACTATCTCACCACACTTTCAGTAAATTCTCCATAAATAGAAAGGACAGTGAATTCTACAAAAACACTGTCTCCATTGTATTTAAATATAAAGTTATCTACATTTTTTATTCTATCATCTTCAAGTAAAGCTTCTTTTATTCTTCTTTTAAACTCACTTTCTGCTATATCCTTTTGTCTACCTATAAGTCCACTAAGTTCACTCCCATAGTTCCAACTATAGATAAGATACTCATATCTTTCTGTGTTTAGAATTAAAGCTATAGCTTGTTTTAAGGCTTCTACATTATCTATAAATCCTACTATTCTATTATCTTTAATTTTATAAGTCTTTGTTGGTTCGATTATTTCTTCCACTTCTATATCTTCATCAATTATTGCACCTTGTGGTAATATACTAACCTCACTCAATAGTTACACCACCTTATCTAAAATAACGTATTGTTGACCACCTTGAACTCTTAAAAGTAATACTTTATCACCTTGTTTCAGACCTTCTCTAATTAATAATTTATCTAAAGATGTATTTAGGTTACTCTCAATAGAATTATTTATATAAGTATGACTATGTTTTAAATCTACTTCATATCTAGTTAAGCTTTCAGGAATAATAAAAAAATCTCTATCTAATATAAGCTTCTGGTCCACCTTTATTTTCAGCTCATTTGTGCTTACTATTTCTCCAAATGAAATATTGACTGGATTACTAGCTCCAACTGCTCCCATACTTGCCTTTTTAATTATATCTATCATTCCCATATCTACACCACCTTTAAATCAAAGTCCATTACTAAATTGCCTTTTTGAAACTTATGTGTAGCTTCTTCTATAAGGTAATACTGTTTTATTCCCTTTTCTTTTATATCTACATACACACCGCTACCAGCTCTTAACTTTAAATCTGCTGCTATATCTGTGCTAATAACATCTTTTAATTTTAAAGTTTTAGTTTCTCTATTTTTAAGCTTTAATGCTGCATTAACCATCTCTTGGATCTGCGCCTTATTCATTTTTTCATCTACTTTTTTATAATATTGAAGCCTTCCCCATTTAGCTATATTCCTACTATCTTGTGCTATATAAACATCTCTACCCTTAGTATCTTTATTATCTCTTACTATTTTAACTCTATTATAAGTATCACTATCTATACTATTTTTCCAATCATAATCTCCTAAGTTACTATCGTCACTAATGACTACAGGTTGCCTCATGTTATTTATATTTCTTAAGTTTAAATATCCAAAATCATCATATAATGTATGAGTTTTTTTATTACTCATTAAAGTTTTCTCTAAAGAACTATATATTATATCTAATAATTTCTTATCATCCTCAAGAAGTTGAGGTATAACATACCCTGTATCTTCTATAGTTCCTATTCTCAATCCTATATCTTTAGCAATTTGTATTAAAATTTGACTTGCTTTTTTATTTTTAAATACATAAGTATCATTAAATAAAAGGTATCGCAATTGATCATAAGCAGTTATTTTTGTAATTGGATTCTTATTACCACCATTTTCAAATACATATCCATAAAAAACCTTGTTATTATCAGCTTTAAAACTAACAACATCACCATTACTTATATTTATTTTACTATCTTTTAATAGTTGTATATCCAAACTAGAAGGTTTATCTTTTCTTTTAGTTTTCCAGGTAACTTCACTTGTTAATTCAGATATATCAAATACATTCCCATCTTTATTATCCAGTAACAATTGTATATTCAACCTATCACCACCTATAGAAGCCTTAAAACTTGTCCTGTATATATTAAATTAGGATTCTTAATCTTGTCTTTATTCAGATTATAAATTTGTGGCCACTTATTACCATCACCTAGGTATTTTTTGGATATGTGCCATAACGTGTCATTACCGCTAACAGTATGAGTTTTAGGTTTATTAGTATTACTTGGTCTTGTAGCCTTGGAATTTGCTATTACTTTTTTCACAGATTGATTAGATGCTGCAGTTTTTGGTGTTACTATAACTACTTTTTTAGCAGCATAATTTTTATATCTTTTTAGTTCTATAGAATAATGTATATCTCCAACTTCTCCGCCTTCCTCACTAGGTTTAAAACTTTCTATAGTAAATAGATCATTCATCTCTAGGGGACTACCTGTAAATATGAATCTTATCTTTTGTTTTTTATCCCTCCATTCTCTAATTTTTGCAATATAAAAGCTCGGTTCAAATAATTGCTCCGAGCTTACATACGGTCCTCTATTTAATGGAAAGAAACTTTCAAAACTTATTTCAGTTAACTTCGGTAAATTTATTGTATTGATCTCTCCTAAATTAATTATATCGTATGTTTTATTATCTCCATCTTCATCAAACTCAATTTTCTCTGGTAACACTGGGAGTATAAATCCTTCTTCACCATCATTAATTCCTAAATATATTTTGTAATCCATTTAAGCATATACCCCCTCTGCACTATTGACTAATTCGTTTTCCATATAAGTTTCTATTTTAGATATTATTTTGTTTATGTCTGCATCTTCTTTAATATCTCCAGTAGTAACTTGTACTGTTGGAGTTAGAGTTACAAAGTTTTGTATACTTTCCATTTCTGCTAAATCCCTCATCATTTCTAGATGTTCATTAGAAATGTCTATTTTATCATCAATATTTTTAAGGTGATTGTTAGCATCTTTCAATCCTTTATTTCCACTTGGGGATTTACTACCCTTGTTTTTACCACCATCTCCTGCTGTTCCTAATGTTCCTGGCCCTTGTGCGTTATTCCATGCTGCCATATCTGGCATTTTACCCATGTCTGGAATATTACCCTTATTAAATATATTTCCTAAATCAAATTTATCACCTATGCTTTTACCCACACCATATCCTGAATCATATGCTTTACCATATTCAAATCTATTTAAATGCATTGATGAGGAATCCATCCTTGGTACTTTAATTTTAGGACTACCAACTAATTTATCAACTGCACCCTGAAGTCCACTTTGCCAGTTACCTACTGCATTAGCAAGATTAGACCCAAATATAGTATCTATTGCGGATGCTATACTTTGAAGTATTTCCAAGACCTGATCTGCCATACCTGCAAATAATCTAATTATAGATCCTATAGGATCATTGAATACATTCGCTAAAAATTCAGCAAACATAGCAAAATTATTATAAGAAAAAGCTATAATATCAACAATAATATTATATAATGCTACAAATAAATTTCCTATAAAAGCAAGTGCCACCATGAACGATCCTGCTATAACTCCAGTCGCTGAAATACTTGTACCTGCTAAATGATTTACCGCCGCTACTGCTCCATAGAATAAAGCTATTAATATAATTATAGCAATAATAATCCAAGTAATTGGGCATAGTGCCAAAGCTGCATTTAATCCTTCTTGTGCAAATGTTAAAGCAATTACAGCCGCTGTTTCTGCCCACGAGGCAATAGTATGAGCAATTTTAGCCCCAATATCCATCATGGTTGTTAACCACGCAATCCCCATTGTTGCATTATAAGCTATCATTGCAAGTACTAACCCCCAAACAATAGGACTTATTATACTCCAATTATCACTAATCGCTTGACCTAGCCACGTAACAATATCTATGGCATCCATTATTAAATTTACAATTATATCTAATCCTACACTTATACCATTAAAAAAACCTTCAAAACTTCCATTTTTAAATCCTTCATTTATTCTACTAAGTAAAGGTTTTAAAACTTCTAACGCAGTTTCACTTGCCTGTGCAAACGCAGTTTCTATGTTTGATTTAAGGTTATTAAGTTGTGCTATCGCAGATTGATTAAATTCTTCTAAAGCTTTATCTGTAGCACCTTTCTTAGCCAACAATTCATCAAATTTACTTATGAATTCATCCATGGATTTTGAAGCTTTCAATATTTCCGCATCAGCTTTACCAAATCCAAATCTACTTTTTAGAGACATAAAATCTCCACCTAAGGCTTCTTTTAATGCAAATCCAGCACCTTCTAATCCTTGTGTTGGGTCTAAAAACGCTAATTTTTCAGCTGTCTTATTTAAATCCATAAGTTTATCTGTATTTTTTGTAAATTGAATAAAACTTCTAGTTATAGTATTAAATTCTTTTAATCCATATACACTCTCATTTGCATATTTGTTAAGGCTCCCAAAGAAAGCTTTCCCTATATCTTTGTTACCTAACATTCCACTTATGGTAATTAATTGTTGTTCTAGCCTTGCTCCTCCACCTATAGTTAGGTCTATTCCTTTTTTAACAGCCTGGAATCCTAAATAAGCACCTATGAGATTTTTCACTTTACTTGTTAATCCATTTGCTTCATTAGACCCTTTATTAAATGAATTATTTAGTTGTTCTTGATTATTTTGTGCCCTATCTTGAGAGCTTGTAAGCTCTTGCAATCCAGCAGAGGCTCTTTGAATTGCTCCTCTTGCAGTATTTAAAGTATTTGTTATTCTTATATCCCTATTAGCTGAATTATTTAAATTATCCATAGCACTTATAGTTAAATTTAAAGCTTGTGTAACTTGCTGTAATGGTTTCGTCATTTGGTCAAACATTTTAAGAGCCGTTGATACTGTCGCCATCTTTACCTCCTTTCTAGCATAATAAAAGCACCCACATTAAAGTAAGTGCTTTTTTCTTTCTTTATTTATTTATTTAATAGTTTATTTTTTTCAGAGGTAAATTCCTCTTGTGTTAATATTCCTTCATCTAATAATCCCTTTAATTTTATTAATTCGTCTGCCACAGATGTTTTGGTATTTGTATTTTCATCACTAGTCTTCTGAGTAATTATAGATAACATTGAAAGTATTTCTTGAGCTGAAGAATATGCTGTTTTGTATATAAATGAGTTGGCCTTCGTTGGTGTCTTTATTAAATCTATGTAAACACTTGGATTACTAGTATCATTAACAGTTATTTTAATTCTTAAATTATTAATCACAGATTTAGTTTTCTTTTTACCAGTTACTCCACCAACAACTGCCCCAACTCCTCCTAATAACACACCACCAGCAACTGCTCTTCCAAGCCCACCTTTTGTTATACTATCACCATCCTGTAAAAGTTCATATTCTACAATATCACCAAAAGCATGTATTCTAGGATTAACTTTCTTACCTCCAAATCCATCTGGTATAAGCCATAATCCTTTTTGTTCATCAAATTCTATATAAGGTCCTATTTTTTTAGTAGTTGTGAAATCAGCTACTAATTTTTTGTTATTTTTATTCTTTTCTATTTCAATTAATATTGCTTCTTTTGTTGTATTTTTATTTATTTTTACTTGAAAATTAATACTACACAAGTGTAAACACTGTTTGCAAATAAATCCACTAGATATTTTCTTTTTTCCTTCTTCATTACCACAAATACAACACTTTTCTTTGCTTTTAAAAAATAATCCCATGTTAGCATCCTCCCCTTATTAAATCATTTTAATAATAGCAAATAATGGGGTTTGTTTCAATATTATCTTTTTCTTTTAGATTTATCCGCTTGTTTCTTTTCATTCTCGATATGCAAATCTATGGAAGCATATATAAAAGCTCTTTCTTTTCTATTCATATTTATTAATGTACTAGGAAGAATCTTTAATCTATGGAGGGCATAGTGAGCATAATTAGCTTCACCATCCCCTCCCTTGATTAGTTTTTTGCTTCTTCTACTAACTCCTGTATACCTTTATCATAGCCATTTATTTCGCTTACAACGCTACCCCATTCCATATATTCTCCATCACTCATTTTAGACTTCATAGCCCTAAGTAATTGTTCAGCTCCCATGACACCCCATGCCTTTTGTAATTCTGCATTTTTTAAATCAGGGTAGGTTGTAGTTTCTATTATTTGATTAGCTATAAATTTATCTTGATCAGTTTCACTCATTTTTTGACCTTTAACGATTGTTATCTTTTTACACTTCTTTCTAAGTTCATCACCTTTATCAGCGTTTATCGGTTTAAATTTCATTTTCTTCTTTTTGCTACCTATAGTTATTTCTCTTTCTATTTCTTCTACTTCTTCGAAACTATCCATTAAAAAATCTTCAAAATTATTCATTATATACTCCTCCTATTAACCTAATACTGGCTTTCCAAATTTATTTAATAAGTCCACATCATCAAACGTGAATCCCATATCTTCTTCAAGCACCTCGGATTCTACATCAAACATTGCCATAGAAACTTCATCTAAATTACAATCTTTTAAGACTGTGGTTTGTTTCCCTATGCTACTTGTTGGATCTTCATTTGTAACGGTTATATCAAAATATGTGTCTACTCCAGTTTTTATATACTTAATCATTAATTCTCTAAACAAAGATGTTACATAATATACTGTTAATGTTCCAGAGCCACTCCAACCAGCTGCTTTATGTTGTTCTCCTCTTTTACTCAAAGTTCTTACCTCTGTTTTTTTCTTTTCTACTTTTGATTCTAATTTTTTAGCATAGAATAGTTCTTCATTTCTACCATCTATAGTTATAAATCCTCTAGCTTCTTGTCCACTTATTGTATCTCCTGCTTTAAGAAATCCCATTTACTATTCCACCTCCACATCCATATATAGCTTTTCCATAGCATCTATTGGTTGTACCCCCATTCTAGCTACTACAGAATCTTTATCTTGTCCCCTTTTAATTTCAACATCTTCTGGAACAACATTCTCAAGTGCTCCAATTCCTTGTAATTTTTCTAAGAACTTAATTACATCCTTTTTATATAAATTTCTTCCATCTTCGCTATTATCACCTTTACCAATATAATTGGTTTCCCATAATAATCTACTCCCATTATTTACTTCAAAGAGTGTGCGAACTACTCTATTTTTTCTATAATCTTTTCCTTTGTCTTCTGTAAAAGATTTAAATGTATTAATATCCTGTTCTATTACTACTTTTCTATTACTAATAGTGAAGACTATTTCTCCGTTTAATAAAGCTTCTTCTATTTCCCTGTTGGTGTATTTAGTATCTACATCAATAGCTCCTGGATATTCCAAGTAAGTGTTTGATTGATTTACATTTGCTCCGGCAGTAGCTCCGGTTACAAATGCAACCGCTTGATTGGATTTTATTACTGTATTATCACTTAAAATTACACCATTTTTAACGCTAATGACATTTTCACTATCAGCTTCAGGATAATTTTCTAGTACTACTTGCACCTGCCTGCCATCTTCTTTAAGTCTTTTTATAAATGTAGTAGCTATTGCCTTGATAACAGGGTCCTTGGTTGGAATACCCATAGCGTGAAATTCATAAGGTTCAATAGTTGCCAAATAATCTGTATAACCTTGGTTAGTAACACTACCATCAGATCCACCTTTAAGTGGTAACCCAGCAGTAGTTTTTAATTCCCCAGTGCCTTTGAAATCAACATAATCATTAGGCTTTAAATCTTCTATGTTTTTAACAAGTTGTTTATCAACCTTATTTCCTTCAAATATAGTAATAACTTCAAAACTTCCTACAAAATCTATACTGTTTTGAATCACTACAGTAATATTATTTCCTTTCGTTCCAGTGCATTTAGCATTTATAGTTAATCCTTCCAATGTTGCAGTGGCCTTAGTTCCTTCATTAAGTCTATACAATAAAAGTATCTTAGCTTTCTTTAATACTTCTCTAATAAGCAATGCACTTTCATCAGCTATATTTATACCTAATACTTTAGATAAATCATCATCAGCGTGTATTGTTATAATTTCTTTCTCAGGTCCCCAAGGTAGTTCTAATGGTAAAGTTGCGATTCCTCTTTCACCTATTGGTGTTTGCCCTTGCTTTTTAGACTTAAAATTTATATAGGCTCCTGGCCTAATTTTATTTTGTCTTTCCCAAGTTCCACCAGCCATATTATTTCACCTCTTTCTTATTAAACTTTTCTAATATTTTTTTAACTTCATCTATACTATATTGTTCATTTTCTAATAGCGCTTTAAGTATATCTTTTTCTATAACTGTAAACTGCCTTGAATTTACTATTTGTTCTTTAGTAAATTTAATTTCCTGTTCTTTATCTGCCATTTAAATATACCTCCTGTTTTAATTTATTCATTTTAGGAGTTTCTTCAATTTCTTTTAAAACATGATAATTAAATTGCAACATGAAGTGTAAAACTCCATCTATAACCTCATGTGTCATTTCATTAGATCTATATAAACTATTATTTACTTTTACATATTCAAGCACCTCATAAAGCCTATCAGCTATATCATTACAATCTGAATTAATATCTTCCTTATCACTAAAATAGTGAATATCAAAAGATATATTTTTCTTATATCTAATATTAAGTTCCTTATCTTGGCCTGAACTTAAAACCTTAATAAAAAAACAAGGCTCCTCAAAGTCTTGTTCTATTCTTTCATTGTATATAGTTATGTTGGGAAATTCTTTATCCAATGTCTGGTTAATTCCTATCTTTAAATTATTTATATTTGCTATGTTATCACCTACTTTAACAACACTCGAGTTGTTATTATAAATAATGTAGTTGCAATAAATATTAATAAACTATATATTGCTTTTAACTTTTCCCCTTGTTTAAATTCAATAAGTGAATACCAATTTACAAACATCATATAAAATAATAGCCCAATAGCTAAAATTATCTTCATATTATCACTTCCTTTAAGCTCTACCATTAAGTATTTGATTTAATAATTCTACTTGTTTTCTTTCTAAAAACTTAGGTAGCTGTCTTTCAATTTCTTGCATTGATATTTCAACCATAAAGCGTCCTTCAACCCATCCTTTATGATTTCGTGTTCTATGACCATTATTTACATAACTTGCATATTCAACATTATTAAATATCTCCACTACATAAGAATCACCTTGCTTTACTACATTTCCCACTTGCCAGTTACGTCTTAAATGTCCTCCTGTTTTAGAACTGCTAGTTGTAAAACTTACCTCTTTACCATCCTTTGTTGTAAAAGATACTTGATTACTATAAACCCCTACTGGAGTTCTTTTTTTAATCTTTCTTTCAGCTCTAAATGCCATCTCCAACAAAAATTCTCTTATCCATCTTTCAATTACTCTTTCATCTAAAGCTTTTTGAAAACTCTTGGCCATCTTCTTAAAATCAGAATAATCAAAACTCGCTAATCTAGCCATTATGCTTTATCCTCTTTATTTAGAATAACTTCCTGGTGTGTATAATAAGGGAATCCTTCTCCAGCTTTATATTTAGTTTTTACATCTAATACATTTGTAAATTCTATAATATCCCCTTGTTTGATTTCAACTTCAGGAGCAATAAAAAGCTTAAGTTCATAATTTATATTATTTGTCGTATCACTTTGATTATTTTTACTTAGACTTTGTTTAGATACTTTACAAGATTGTTTTTCATATTTTATTTTTGGTATTAATTTAGTTTCTTTAGTAACAGGATCTTTAATTTTTTCTTTTCCTCCGATTATATTACAAGTGCAATCGTATAAACTTTCAATAGCTTTTCTTGCTTGCTTTCTAGCCTTTTCTATACCTTTAAGCATATTACCAAACCAACTTTCTATATTTATGAAGTTTAGCTTTATAGTCTTTTACTAGGCTATCCTTAAATTCAGTAGCAGAACTTCTATAACTTATAGAAGTATCTCCTTCATTTATAGAAGAAATAGAACCTAGGGAGCTTTCTTCTTCTCCTAGGTTCTCATTTCTATATAGCTCCATAGACATTTTTAAAACTGTATTATTTAATTCTTCTGGTATTTCTTTTATGTGGCAATAATCCCTTATTGTTTGTTCAACATCCTCTATTGCGAATTGCAATGAAAAATCCTTGGAGTCATCATCCAAGGATATACCTAAAAGTTTCTTTAATTTTTCTAGCTGAGTCATACACTCACCTTCTTATATTTTATGTTTAAATGCAACTATTCTTATTTGTTTTGGTTCATATACTCTTTCCCAATTAGTTTTTTCTTGTAATTCAGCTCTACTTGGTCCTTCTGTTTTTGCCACTTTAGCATTAGTAAATTTAATTCCTCTAGGATGAAGAATCATAGTCTTTCTATTAATTAAATAATCAACACCTGAACCTTTCTTTTTATCTCTATCAGTTTCAGTTGGTACAAATCCTACTGGATTACCATTACCTAATGCTAAAGCTCCTTGTCCAAATAAATAAGTAGTATAAACACCACCTGCATCAATTGGACAGCCATCATCAACTATTACTCTCTTATCTTGATATACATCAAACTCTGGACTATCACTTGATCTTATTGTTTCAATTAAGTTTTGTTTCTTTAACTCTGATTTAACAGCACTGTGCATCATAACACCTGTTAACAATTCTTGTGCATCTCCTAATAATTGTTGAGCATCTATAAAGGCACTAGCTGACCACTTAGCAGCACCCTCTGTCATTGCTGATATATCAAGTGAATTATTTTTCATTGATGTACTTAAGAATACGCCCTTAAGAATTGCAATTAATTCTTTCTGCATATCTCTAGTCCAAAATCCACTTACTAATTCTCCTATAGCTGCCATTGGGTCCTTACCTGCTAACGCTGCTGATAAATCTGTAGCACTCCACATTTTAGCTCTTCTTAAAATAGCCGCTACATCTTTATTACTTGTAATCTTAGCTGCTTCTAAGTCTGTATCTTCAATTATTTGTTCTGATTCTCCTGTTAAATCCTCGAAGAATGGCATATTAATTAAAGGACTTGCCTGTGAAGCTAAGCCATCAAATTCACTGTTATTTGTTATAATGCCACTCTGTACTAAAGCACTTTTCTCCATTGTTCTATTAACCACATAAGGGTTAAATAATTCTGGTACAATTACATCACTTAATTTTGTTCCCATATTTCACACATCTCCTTTATTATTGATTTATTCCAACTTGAGCCATTAATTGTTTGGCCTGTTCTGGATTTTCTTTAAATATTTTACCTTGATCTGTTAGATTAAAACTTTCTTTTTTCCAAGGATTATAACCTTGTGGTGTTTTACTCCCATCTGTAGGCTCTACTCCTGAAAATTTAGGTTTTTGTTCTTCTGCAAATAAATAGCCATCACTCTTTTTAAGTGCTTCTATTTGTTCTGAAAGCCCTAAAACATTTTCGCCATCTAATTTAACTCCTTCTAAATTTAAAAGAGCTTTAACAGCCTTTGTATTTCTTACATTGGCACCTTGTAAAGCTCCTTCTAATGCATAATTAAATTGCATATCCTGTATTTTCTTTTCATAGTCTTTAACCTTGGTTTCATAATCTGTAACCTTAGTTTGAAGTTCTTCATTATCTTTATTACTTTTCTTTAAATCAGTAATAGTTGTATTAGCATTTTTAAGCTGCTCATCTAAAGCATCAAACTTATCTTTAGTAATATATTGCTTACTATCTACTAAATCAACATCCTTATATTTAGTTTGTAGTTCTTCTGGTATTTGTTTAAAATGTTCTCCTAATATTTCACTTAACTTTGGCATTGTAATTACTCCCTTCTTTAATTTTGCATAAAATAAAAAAGCCTTATTTTTAAGACTTAATTAAACTCTTTCATATGTTTTCTCAAATATATCAGGTTTACATGGATAAATTTCTCCATTTACACCTTGGATTATATAATCTCCAACTGAAACGTGATGGTCTCCTTCTAAGGTTTTTATAAATAACTCTCCTGGTTTACCTTCGAATTCACTAAAATATAATGTTCTTTGTATATGAGCAGTTGCCGCCCATCCAGGGATATAATAATATTCTTCTGTATTTACTAAATCTCCATCATATTGAAAAGCCTCAACCTCAACTGGTTTCTTTCTATATTTAGCCATTACTTTACATTCCTTTCTTAGCCTTTTAAGCCTTACTAAGGGCAAAATAAAAAAGTCTTAGAAATAAGACTCACAGTTCAAATTTTCATTTATATGTTCTTTAACACTTTTTGTTATTTTATTAGTATCTACATTTACTGAAACATTAAGTTTATTAGATATACTTGTATCCTTAGTAAATACGTCTGGATTGTCCTTTATAAATTGATATAAACCTTTTGATAGTTTTCTAATTTGTTCTTCACTTAATTTAGTTTCCACATTTTCATCTATCCCATGTAAGCATTCATGTATAAACGTGCATTTTTGTTGATCTTGACTATATAAATTTGATATATTTATAATCCCATTATCAAGTTCTATATTTCCATAACAAACTGCATTATCATAAATTACATCATGTCCAACTAAATTCACTTTAAAGTCTTTATAACCTATTCTAACTTTATTTGGTATATTCAATAACTTTCCCTCCTTAAATATTTAAGCAACATATTTTTCATACCATTGCTTATAATTTGTTTTCCCATCTATATAATAAACATCCCCTTCATAATCTCTAGCTATTCTTTCTTCATTTATAGTATGTGCAAAATAAGGAATTATTGTAGTTCTGCAATTGGGATGAAATGGTGGGGCATTAACTCCTATTTCTTTTTCAGACAATTTAAATACTTTACCATCCAGTGATCTACATATTTTACTTGTATGCAAATCTAAAGTAGCAAGTATTTCATATTCTTTAACAACTCCGCTTCCAATATAGCTGTTAAAAGTTGATTTAGAAACAATGTTAGCACTTTCAGTATTAACAAGTGTCCTTGCTCTATTCTTTGCTACACCCATTCTTTCAGCTATTGTCTTAGAAGTTTTGTCTATGCTATCACCGCGAATAAAAGATTGAGTAAGATTAGTTTGCAATTCCATTATTAACTTTTCTTTATTGTTCCATATCCTACTACTATAATTATCACCATGCCATGGCTCTGTAATTACCTTATTTATTGTATTAGTATCTAACTTAGCAAAATTAATACCTATTCCTAAGCCCTTGTGTACTTCAAATATATTCCTATAATAAGTATCCTCATGTATTCCATTTAAAAGGCTTGTAGTATTACATTGTTGTCTACTATATAAATCTTCTATACTATTCCTTATTTGAGTTTGTAGAGCTTGTAGCCTAGTAACTCTAACTTTATAAGATACATTATTTAATTCTTTTTCCCACTGCAAATTTTTATTATCTTTAGCTTTCCGAGTAAACTCTTTTAAATTCATCTTAAACTCATGCAACTCATTTGAGTTTAATAATCGTCTAGCTTCTTGTAAAGATATTTCATTATTTTGAGAAAACCTAGAATAGAAGATTTCTATATCTTTTTGTATGCTGCTTAAAGCTTCCATATACTCTAAATGTAAACTTAGAATATAATTATCTACTTTTTTAAATTGCTTACCAGCTACAACTTCTGAACGTTTCTTCCAATAGTCTTTACTCCTCATTATCTTCATCCTCTAGTGTTTCTTTTAAAGGAAAATTAGGATACATTGATTCATGTTCTTCTTTCTGTTTTTTAATCTTTTCTAATTCATCTTTAGTAGCCCATGGATGATTGGCTACTATAGTTTCATCACTAATAATACCAACACTACTTTGACAATTATTAATACTATCTGTTTCATTTATAAGAGTATCCCTATTAAACACAAATTCTACATTTTCATTAGTAAAGTCACCTTGTCCAGTATTAATTAAATGTTGAGTAATGAACCATAGTAAATATTCAAGTGATGCCTGGAACTCTGTTTCTAGTATGTTACAATCCATATCTAAATCATTATATAAAAACTTTAATGATATTCCTGAGGGACTATTACCAAATTTATCTGATTGAGTATCAACACCTCTACCAAATTCGTATATGTCTTTTCTAGTTTGCTCTATATGAGTTTTATAGGCCTCAACATTAATTTCTAAGTTTCTTGTTTCAACTCCGCCCGCACCAGTAACTTTAACTGCTCTGTAAAGGCTCATATTTCTTCTAAACTCTCCTAAGTTTTCACCATCATAATCCTTAAGAACATAGATACTATTGGGTAGGTCCTCAAGGTTATTACTATTGTCGCTTTTATTTCTGTCATAATCGTCTACTAAGGACTTAACAAACTTAATTAATGGCTGTTCTTCATCATTGTATTTGAAATATACAAAAGGCACTTTAGACCAGGTAAATGATTCTTTATTTCCTTTATCATCTACCATACTAAAATGCCCTTCATCTTCTGGAGCTTCAACATCAGGTATTAATTTACCATTATCATTAACATATCTTAATACCTGTTTTGTATCCCAGTATTCAACTTTTTGTACTGTCTTTTTAGTTTTACCTTCATAGACTATAATTTCATAAACTCTTATTAAAGCATCTAATTTAGTATGCTCCGAATCTTTCCATAGTGGAATAATCTCTTCACTAGGTAATCTTTTAAATCGTAGTTCACCATCTGAATTATAATAAATTTGAGCCCATGCTATACCTTTATTAATTGCATCTTTACCTAAATTCTTAAGTAATCTCATAAATGACTTATTGAATATATCATCTAATATATTTTTATATGTTTCGTTATCAGTTTGTACACTTAAAGGCTTACTTAATAAATATCCTACTTTCTGGTCTACAAGCTTTCTAACAAATTGATGTACTAGTTTATTATTTGCTAAGTTCTTAACTTCTTCTAATTCTCCATCTTGACCTATAGCCATTCTTTTACGTTTAAGTATATCTGTATCGCCTTTATAATATCTTTCTCCATCTAACATAAGTTGCCTTGCTTGCGAGCCATTCCATTCTTTTATTTCTTCTTGAATAATTTCTTCTAAGCTCATTACTGAATTAGATCCATTACTTAGTATCTTATCTATAAATATTATCTTGAACACCTCCTTAGTCAAATGAAATTGAATTACCTTTTCCTACATTTTCAGCTATTCCCGTTGTAGCATCTGGAGCGTCATCATGTTTATTCTTACCTTCACGTTGGTATTTGTTCATTGCCCCATAATATTCTGGCCATCTATCCCTCCAATTAATTGGGTAATATATATGATCCATTACCCATGTAGCATTTGATAGTATTCTAGCCTTTTTATTCTTGCTTTGGTGGAACCACTTAACTTTTGTTTTATTACTACCAAACTTTTCTTTTAATATCCTCTCTACACTTCTAGCAAAACCACGCCCACCATTATTACTTTCTATATCTGCTATGTTAACTTCATTTTCAAATAGCATCTTAGCTGTTGCTGTTTCAGTAACTTCCATAGGCTCTTTAGTATATAAAACATCTAATACATAAGCTTCCTTGTTATATTCACCATAAACAATGCAACATAAGTAATCTGAACCTTCATCAGCAGTATCTATATAAGCTTTAATTCTATTAAACAATGGATTACCATTATTATCTTTAGGTATATGATTATATTTCTTAAAGTCACTATATAACCTTCCTTTAAGATCTATTGGCTCCTGTTGATAGTTAGCACTGGCTATATCCTCGCCCATTGCTTTAACTTTATTTTTATAACTCTTATAGCTTAAGACTTCAGGGCATAACATTTGTTTTTTATCTTTATCAATTAAAGCTTTCATACTTATATGTTTGACTTTAATACCTTGTTCCTTGTAATAATCTAATGCTCTACCAGCTAAATCACCACTGGCCCATCTAGTCATTATAATTATTATCTTGCCACCTTCTTCAAGTCTGGATAACATAGTATTAGTAAACCAATCCCAGTGTTTTTCTAATACTGCCTCATTGTAAGCCTCTTCTGCATTTTTAATTAAGTCGTCTATAATCATAAGGCTACAACCAAATCCTGTAGCTGTACCAGTTGGAGAAGTTGCTAAATAGTTATTGTATCCACCCTCAAGGCTCCATAGGTTCATAGCTCCATCACCTTGTTTTATATTTACACTAGGAAATATATCATTGAATACTATTTTATCTTTATCAGCTTTAACTTCCTGTATCGCATTTCTAACATTCTTTGAAAATGTAGTTGATAAAGTTTCATTATATGATCCTGTCATAACTTTTTCATTTTGATTTTTACCAAATACCCATTGTGTAAACATTGAAGCAGTTCTTGACTTTCCATGTCTAGGTGGCATATTTACTATTAAGACTTCATGTTCATCTGTTTCATAAAACTGTTGTAAGTCATTGCAAAACTCTATAAGATATTCTCTGTTGCTCTTATAAAAGTCAGGTGCTATTAAATTGCAATAAAAAAAGAACTCACGTCTCGCAAGTTCTAATTTTGCTCCTAATACTATTTCAGTTTTATCCATCTTTATCACTCATTTGGGCTATTCTTTTTAATTCTTCTGTTGTAAGGTCTTTATACGGATTATTTATTTTCATATTCCCACTATGCTCAATATCTCTTTTATCTCTCCATTCTTGTTGTTTTCTATTCTTTAACCAGAATATTTGAGCTGTTGTATCTGGTGCTACTTCTTTAATTACTTCTTTAGTTATCTTTAATTCTTCCTTTTTAGTTTTAGGATCTCGTATTAACTCTTTGGTTACTTCTTTGTACTTATAACCTAATGCCCTTTTTAATAGTGCACTTTCAACCTCAAAGTCAATTACCTCTTTACCTTTTTTTAAGGCTGCCGAAAGTGCTAAGTGCTTCTTTTTATATTCTCTAAAAGTGGAATATGCTATTCCTAAATTCTTTGCTATTTGTTCATCAGTGAGCCCATTTCTTGCCCACCCTTCAACTAATATAAGTTTATCTTTAACTTGTGTTTCATATTTTGATTTAGCTATGAGCTCACCTCCCTTTATATTAAATTCACATTTTAGCAAACATACACGTAATCAAAATAATATTTATCATTTTTATTTGTAAAATCTAGTGATATTAATGTATTTGCTTCGTCACTATCTTTATCTAAGGCTACAGATGCATATTCAAATTTATCTAAGGGGAACTCTTTTAAAAATTCTTCACCTTTAGTTATTCCATAATCAATAGCCTCATCTTGTGTTTTCTCACCAGATGGTACAGTATCATAAAATGATTTTGCTACGAAGAAACTTACTATTTCCTCTTTCTTTATTCTTTTTACTTTTGTTATAGTTCTATTAGAGAGTCTATACTTATCACAAATCATTGGTTTTAAAAACAATCTAAATACCACATATTGCATAATTTCATCTTGATTTTTATCATAAATGCCTACATATGATTTTGGCTTATCTAAAATAGATTCCTCTAAATTAAAATATTCATCATATGAAAATTGATTAGGATATTCATCTTTTGGTGTCATTATTAAAAGTACATGCCTTTTACTATTTCCTTCTAATTTTTCTAAATAACTTTCTATTTTCACATTGTTCAACCCCCTCTATATAAATGTTTCTACATTTTGAGAGGTTTCCCTCCAATTTTTTATCGATCATTTACGACATAACCACAATATATAGTATAAGTTATGCACATTATCCACAATACATTGTGTATAACTTCAAATTATCTCTGCCTTAATGCACCATTAACTCTTATGTAACTTCTTTCTTGCATGCATTCCTTTAGATTGTCTGCTATTTTCTGCTTTTTAATTTTTCTACTAGAACAATAAGGACACACTAAATATCCCTTTGCATTTCCTAATTCTTCTGATAGTAATACAAATTCTTTTCTACAACTACAACATATATAGCTTGTATAAATACTTAGTATATCCTCACCTTCTTTCATATATTAAAAAAGAGCCCTATTAAGAGCTCATTTCTTTTTTAACTTTTCATCAATAAACTTATTGTACTGATTTAATGCTGCATTCAATACCTTACTTGCTGTTACTACTTCTGGATCAACTAAATCCCCTTGTTTCTTATTTATTAATTCATTTAATTGTTTCCTTAATATATCTATATCTTTTAATAAATCCTCTAATTCAGACATACTAACACCTCCATAATTAGTATTAGCCATAGAGATGTTGTTTATAATTATTGTATATAGAATAATTTAATAAAATATTACTGAATTACTCTTGTAATCTTTTATTTGCACTATTTCCCTATTATGTTTATACTTATAGTAAGTTATAATTTAAAGCATAAAAACTGAATATAAACCTAAGAACATAGGAGGGGTAGATATGAAGAGTCTCTTTAAAATAATCTTCATTATACTGATTGCTATTTTAATAGTATTGTTAAATGCAACCCCAGTATATTAAACAAAACTCTTTGTACTCGCCAAATTTTTGGCAGTACTCTACCCTTCAATATAAAACAATTTAATAAAAGAATTTACAAAATTATTCTCTCTATATTGCTTTATCTTTGTCTAAAAGCTCCTCTATGCCTTGAGTACACTGGCTTATATACTCCCATAAGTTTCTTTATATCTCTTTCATTTAACTTATCTTCTATCTTATTTTTATATTTATCATCTACATCTTTTTTAGTTTCTTTATTTAGAAAATGGCTTTCTCTGAATATTTCCGCCTACTATTTATTATAAATAAAATAATTTGTTAAAGTTCTGCACCAATAATAAAACAATTTAAAAAAGACACTCGTTTGAGTGCCTATTCTTTATCTATTTATATATAATCTCCTATACTTTTATAGGTAAGTAAAAAGCACCTAACCTCTAGTAGGGAATAAATCACCCACCTTATAGTTAAGTGCCTTTTGTACAATACACAATAGTAATTTTAACATATTATTCTTATCTAGAAAATAGGAAGCATCCAAATTAATGGATGCTTTGCAGTTGCCCTTGTACGATAAAATCCTTTTTTCTATACTCTTATTATAACACGTATTTATTATAAAAAAGTCCCAAAATCGTACCAAAATCGTACCAAATTATTTAATTCATTATTTTTATATTCCTAATTCCATTAATCTTTGTTTAACATTGCGTTCTATACTATCAATAGTGTTCATTACTGGATACATATCTGATTCTATTGTTAACATGAAACTATCTATTTGTTTTCCATTTTTATAAATACATATTTTATCAACTTGTTTTGTAACAACAAACTCTGATTCTTTTTGCCCTATAAATTTTACTTCTTCTTTCTCAACATCTATTGTTTCTACAGCATAGGTTATGTCTTTGTTGTATCTAAACATTTATATCCTCCTCTATCTTTATTTTATCCTATTTCTTAATTCCTCATCACTTTCATTAGGCTTTCTTAGCAAAGATTCATCACTTATATAACTATCAATTCTTTCTTCAATTTTTTTTATTTCTTCTTTTACTTTTGCTTTTGTTTCTATAAATATATCCTTTTTTAAACATTTTTCTAAATATTCTTTTAGGCTTTCATAAAATAGAATTTCAAATTTATCTGTTTTGTTTTCTTTAATTAAATTATTTTTTATAACATTATTGGCAATATTTAAAATTATATCACCATCATAACCGTAAGCATGCATTTTTATATTCCCATTTTGAAATTCAAAATTATAATTCCTATCTAAAAAATAAATAGTGCATATGTTCATTTAATCAATCCTTTCTGTAATTTAAAATTTAATTCCTAACTTTAATTGTTGTGCATATATTTCAAGTCCTCTAACTCCATCCGTACTATATAGTTTGTGTGCTGTTTCAAGGTTTCCTACTTTGCTATTTATATATCCCACTAAAAGCTTTGCATTCTTATAGCTTAAATGTGTTTCGATAGATAACTCTTTTATAAACTCTTCCATAATTTTTCACTTCTTTCTTGTTATAAAAATATTATATCAATTTTTAGTTAATAATCTTATTAAAATTATTTATATTCTCTATAATTTCTTCCCTCTTTCTATAAGCTGTCATCCTTGCACCACCATATAACATCTCTGCTATACATGGAATAGTTCTATGTTCCTTATATTTTAACTTTGTAAACTCTTTAGCTTCTTGGGATAACATACTAACATTGTAATTAATAGGAGCCAATTCTCTTTCTAGTTGTCTTATTCTCGCTCTATTCTTTAAAACCTTTTTTCTTATTAACTTCCACTCATTTTCTAGTTTGGTAATTTGATGTTCTATTTCTCTGTCGCAATGACTACATTGACTTGATGTTTGCACTCTTTCTGAATAGCTTATTGAAATGTTTTCTTCTTCTAAATCTATATTAGTTTCTTGTATGTCTTTCCTTATCTTTTCTTTCTGCTGCTCTAATCTAGTACATATATATTCTAACTTTTCTATTTCTTCTAAATTTCTATAATAAACATATAACATTCTCTCTGTCTTTCTAAATGTTTCTTTATCCATTTAGTCCCTCCCTACTTCATAAGTTATTTTTATTAACTGTTCAACTAAGAGTCTAAATGCTATTCCTATAACTATAAAACATATTAAATCTGTAAATATACTTACTTTCCAATTATATATTTTTACTATAGCAAATCTAATTTTAACAGCTAAAACTATAAAATTAATATTTAATCCTGTCCAGAAATAATCAGATATTCTATTAAATAATTTCAAATTTAGTCCTCCTTTATATACCATTCACCCGCAAATATTTCTACTGGAGCAATAGGGTCTTCATTTTGGTCTTTTAATATAGATTCATTGCTATATATTCTATATTCACTTTTATGTTTTATATCTGCTGCATCTATCCATATACAATAAATCTCTTTCCCATAAGCTTGTATAGCTTCTTCAAAAGTTACTTCCTTATCTTTTTTAATTAATTTAAATTTAGCTTTCAACCATTCAGGAGTTATAAAACATCTAGTCCAACTATCACTTTTATCATCTGCATATCTAGCTTTTAAAAAACCATCTTTTAATTTAACAATATATTTGCCTTCATTTATAAATTCTCTATCTTCTGAAAACTCCATAATTTCTAAAATATTATATTCTCTATCATAATCTATTTTATTTCCCATATCATTCTCCCCTTTAAATTTAATGTCTTTAATAGCCTGTTCGTAACACTCTCTACAAGTTTTTGGTGCATCACAATCAGATACAGCAAAATTACATAGTCCGTAATATGTTGGGCAAGCTGTTGCCTCCCCTACAAACACATCCAAAAATTCTTCTCTAGTCATTTCCTTGGCTAATTCTTCTATTATTTTTATATTATTAATATCCATTTAAATTCCTCCATACTACTTTATTAATACTCTAGTACAGTTTAGGTGTAGAAGTTTTGTTTCTACACCTATTTTGTTGTACTTTAATAACTTAATCTTCTACATACTGGTCATATTCATCTGATTCAATATATTCTAAATATTCTGGTTTAACTTCTAATTGACTAGCTAACCCTAATCTTATATTTGGTATCATGGTTTTCTTCAAATCTTCTGGTATTTCTTTTTTAGTTTCTATCGTTGTTTCAATGTAAGCTTCGCAATAATCTTTTGAATTTTCATCCCAACCTATTTCAGCTTCCTTAGATATCCTATAGCAAAATCTATTATTATACATTTTATCTACTCCAATCTTTTAAATTATTATTTATTCTCATTCCTAACTTTCCTAATTGCCATCCCTATTGTAATCCCTATAATTATTAAACTATAGGCTATTGCTCTAATCATAAGGATCGCCGCCATCTTTCTTAATTTTTTTATGTTTGGCTAATTGCCCTTGTGACATACCCATCCTTATTGCTATCTGTAAGTCTGTTAGCCCCTTTTCTTTAAGCACTTTATATAATTCCCAATCCACTGGTTTCCTTTTTCTCCCCACTTTAATTCCTCCTAACCATATATAAAAACCCATCCATATTTTCTACTTTGTATTTTATTTCATTTATTCGAGTTAGTTGTATTCTTTCTTTAAAGGTTTTATATGGTATTATTTTTACTCTTAAAACCCCTATTTCCACACTTATCCCCCTTATATATCTTGCTGGATTCTTAAAATGCTCTGGTAGCCGCTTAGCTCTGCCTGTAAGCCTTGCAACATTTCCTTACATGTTTTATAAGTTACCTCTGCTAAATCCCTTTTAAACTTTAATTCTGCTGTATTTCCTCGTGCTATATCTGGTATTAATGTGGCTTGCACTTTCTGGTCTCTTAGTATTAAAATTTCTTTACCTAGTGACAACCTATATTCCTTTTCAGCTTCGGCATACTCTCTAGCCTTTTTGCCTAATTCATTAACCCCTTTTTCTATTCTTCTACTTGTGTCCCATATAGCTTTTGTTAGTTTTTGTAGCTCCATTTAATCACCTGCTAACTCTGGATTCGCATATATATTTCCTTTTACTCTTAAGTAGTTACATTCTCCCCAAAGTCTTTCAGCTCTGCGTTCTTCCTCATTTTCTACCCACCATGTGCCTTCTTCAAAAACTACCACTCCATCTAATGGTATTTCATCACTAATTAACATACATTCAAGATGTACTATATCTCCTTCATAAATTTCTTTCCCATTTATATCTTTTAAGTCTGTATATTGCATTACAATTAAACCGTAATTATCCATACCACTTGGACCTACATTCCCAACCATTAAGCCTTCTTCTTTAGTTATGCAATACCAATTATGTCTTAATTCATTTTTGCTTTTGCTTACTTCTTCTCCGTAATACATATTATTTATAACATTGTCCCAAAATCTAAATTTAATTTCCCTCATTCCTATACCTCCACTATTTCTACTTCAATCCTTGGATTGTTCTTATCCACTTCAAATTTATGTGTAAAATTATTTATTTCTTTCCAACCATCATTTTTTATTATTCCTGCTTTAACTAGTCCATCTAATATAAATTTAATACCTGCTGCTATATTATCTTTATCTTTTCTTTTATTTTTGCAATACCATGTAATATCTAAATCTATTCTTTTAAACTTCCCTTTTCCTTTTGCTATAAACGCTACTAGGTCCGTATTGCTTTTCTTTAAATTGCTATATTGCATATAGTGCTTTTTAGCTACATCTATAATTTTATTTAAGTCTGGAAGTTCCCCAGGTATAACTATTTTCATATCTGTTTTACTTTCCTTCCATAATTCTTTTTTAGAACTCTATCCATATTGCAAATTACATGGTCCATATAATCCGTTCTTTTTATTCTTTCTCTATCTCTTTTCCTTTGCTGAAGCAATATATAAGTTTTCTCTGCTCTTTCTTTATTACTCAACTTTATACCCCCTTATAAAGCTCTTTTGCCTCCCATGCAAACTCTCATAACATCCTCTTTCTTATATTTAATTCCTTTACAGTATCTTTTTCAGTTAATTTAGCATAAATTTCAATATTTCTTGCTAATAACTTTAAAGATTCAAAATCCTCTTTATATAGCATTTATTTTCTTCACTTCCTTTTTGGATTGTGAATTAACAACTGTAATTAATTTTTAGATATTTATTGTTTTCAAGTGGATAAAAGATTACTCCATAATACCCATCTCCGCAAGAATCAGTCCATTGTTTTATATAAAAATCATCCTGTTCGTCGTATAATTCCCCATCAATTTCTAGGTAATTATCATCATTTTTAACTACTTTTTTGCCATCTACTATTTTTTCTATCATCCACCCTATGTCATTCATATCCTCAATTAATTTTTGCATAAACTTCATTATATCAACCATCCATATCATTCCTCTCTATTTGAATTGCGTACTAACTCATTCGTTTTGCTATCTCATAAATTACATTTACAGTGCAAGCATCTCCTGCACTTCTATACATTTGAGTATTTGATATACCACTAACTATTACCTTATCCGTAATTTCATCTGGAATCCCTTGCAATCTCCAACATTCTTTAGGTGTAAGCTTTCTTATTCTCCCCTCTGTTAATGTCCCTTGGTTACAAGAGGTGTCCAGTGTATTAGCTATACCTTTTCCCACTCTTCCTCTTCTAGTTTTAGAATTAGGCACTGCAAGATTTATGCTATCTCCTTTATATGCTTCTACATATCCTTTTTTGGTAGCTTCCTTGATGTACACCCCATGAATATCTTGTTTCGTTAATGTAAACATAGATTCTCCGTCATCTTTAAATCTTCTTCCATTCTGCCTTTTATTTATTCTATCTGGTGTCAAACAGGGTCTTATTAATATCTTTTGACCTTCTCCTTTATTTGTAGTTATAGTAGGACTTATCCCTTTGCTATCATAAACATTACCATTCATCCCTTTTCCGCTCGGATTAGTATTACCTATTTTCTTAATAGTTTCCTCATTTTCTCCTGTGATAGGAAATATTTTTCGTCTACTGTATCTTCTAGAATGTCCAATAGTGAACACTCTTTCTCTATTTTGTGGTACTCCGAAATTTTTTGAGTTAAGCACTTGCCACTCACAATCGTACCCCAATTCTTCCATTTCAAAGAGTATTTCGAAGAAGTCAAATCCTTTATTTGATGAAAGCATTCCTTTAACATTTTCATATAACAACCATTCGGGTCTATGTTCTTCTTCAAGTTCCCATAACAATCTAAATACTTCTCTAACCATTGAACTTCTATCTCCTTCAAGGCCGGCTCTTTTTCCTGCAATTGAGAAGTCTTGACATGGTGCTCCGAAACACCAACAATCTGATTTAGGAAGTTCATTTGCTTTACATTTTGTAATATCTCCACCTTCAGGCTCACCTCCAAAAATAATTGAATAAATTTTTCTTTTCCACTTATCCCATTCAATAGAATAAACGCACTCATGTCCTATCATTTCAAATCCTATTCTTACAGTACCTATGCCACAGAACATATCAATAAATTTCACTTCATCACCTCTTTATCTATGACGTAATAATTTCAAATTATCAACTAACCTAATATTAGCTTAGTATTATTGATTTCCCCACAATATGCACATACTACATAAGGGTTTCCTGCATTTATCGCATCTAGTGATATTCTAGTCGTATTATATGATCCGCACTTTCCACATAAATATTTTATTTTTGGTGATTTCCCACCTAACATTGATATACTCATACTCCACATTTTTAAAGCTTTCACATCTACCATTCCATCATTCCTTTACTTTCTCTTTGTATTACGTACTTAGCTATTGATTAATTTAGATACTTTATTAGCAATTTTATCTACAATTTTTGATTGCTTTTTCAAGGATTCTAATTCTTCTTTAGATACATAATCCTTAATTTCAATCATGTGTTTAATTCCAATAGATTTATCTATTAATGCTCCCATAATTGTTGCTAAATCCTTTTTATTTAATGCTTCTTCATCTTCAACAACATTATTTATACTTACTTCTTTAGGGTCTAATACTAATAACTTATCTCCGCTATTATCATCTATAAGCTCTTCTACATCAACACACCACATGTTAAATAGACTACACCATTTGTAACTCATTTTTATATTCCTTTCTTACATAATAATTTCAATCCTGGAACTAAATATTTGAATTACGAATTAATCTTTATCCCAATTTATAGTATGTGTATTAACTTCAAAAGCAAATTTACCATTTGTTTTAAGTAGAATTTCTTTTAAAGTTAAATCTTCATATTCACCATTTCCACAACCATTACTTATATCCGAACTTTCAAATTTATCTACTAATATATCATCAATAAACTTAAAATCTAACCATTCCCACCCACAAGGATGTCCATTTTCCACTGGAACTGCTATTCCACTACCAAAAACCTCATTCGCACAACTATAAATATCTAATATAGTTTTATTATCATTAAAATCTAACCCATTTCTTTTCAATTTTTATACCTCCAATTTTTTTAATGCGAATTACATTACTTAAATACAATAACAAGATTGTCTACATAATCTCTTAATCCACATTTTGCACAAGTTACTTCATTATCTTTTATATCCTCATGCAACAAATAATAGTTATTTTCTATTTTTATGCATTCTATAGGTTCATGATTAAATTCTGTAGAACCACACCTAACACAGCTTAATTCAATTTGCATTTTTTACCTCCTTATTACGTAATTTATTCAAATTACGAATTAATTTTTATAATAACCTTTCCCCTATTCTTCCAACCTCTTTTTAGTAACTTCCTGTTATGTCTATTAAGTTCTTTTTCTAAGTCCATATTTTCTGTTTTTACTTTTGTATATAACATTCCAACACTTACTTGTATTATGTCTAATATCTCCTCTGTAGTGTTTTCTTTATCTCCATTTATAATTGCTTCCTTAACTTCTTTAAACTCCTCTTGTAGCTTTAAGAGTTCCTGTAGAAGTGTTTCTTCTTTATCTAAAATCATTAAATACACTATTCTTCTTCCTCCAATATTGATTTAAAATCGTCATAATCTTCTTCAAAACAATTTTTATAATCTTTTATGCAATTCCCTTGATATTCAAATATGTCATTTAACTGTATGCAAATATACCCCCTCATAAAGAATACTTCCATTGGATTGTCTGATTCAAAATACCCTATACCAACAGCATTTTGAAATTCTGTTAATTCATCAAAATCAACAAATGTTATAGCTTCTACTTTTTCTGGCTCACCTTCATTATGGTATAAATGTGTTTCATGTTCTTTTAAAAAATCATATAATTCTAAATTTATTTCAATCATTATTTACCCCCTAAACAAATTTTCTCATTCTATAATTGTTTTCTAGTCCATATTTAAATATAACTATATTACTCTTTTCTAAAATTCTTCCTGCTAAGGCCTGGTCTAAATTTATTAATAATTCTGGTGTAAGTTCACTATTATAAATTGTTGGCTTACAATTAAGATAGCGTTGGTTAATTATAGGCTGTATATGTTTTATGTCCGATTCCGTTAACTCTCCAACCAATTTCCCATTCTTAATTTTTTCTTTAAACAAATCATCTATTATAAGCAACTCACACTCTGTATATCGCTTTGTTAATTCCATGTAACTTTCGCTCATAGTGTTAGCCTTTAATTCTCTAATTGCTTCCTCATATGGCATATAAACAACATTAGTACATATACCACTATTTATAAGATTTGCTCCTATTCCTATGGCTAGATGGCTTTTCCCACTCCCTGGTTGTCCTAAAAAAGCTAAATTATTTTCCTCTTTTGTTTTTATTGTGCTATAATTCCTTATATAGTCTATAGCGACTTGCTTGGCTCTTATAGTTATGTCGCTATAGTCTGCATATTGGCTTATTTTTTTTACTTTGGATGGGTCTATTCCAAAATGCGCCCATCTTCTTTTAGTTAAATCTTTTTTATAACACTCACATCTTGTAAAGCCATTTTCACCTTGTACAAAAGTAGTATCTTGGCACTTATCACATTTATAATTATCCTTCGTACTTGGAGAAGTCGTATTCATGTTTCTTATTTCCGCTAGAATCCTGTTTAGTCCCTCCATTAACTCCCTCCTTATCTGTGTAATTACCTTCTAATACCTTTATAAAGTTGTTAGGCTTTACCAACCAATCATATTTTATTGTCCAGCCTTTTTTATTTTGACCTCTTAGGAAACTTGAATCTTTTATATTGTCTATAGCTTGCAAGATAGCTTCTAAACCATATTCTTTAATTCTTGCATTAGTTAGTTTGTATCTATTAGTACCACTATTTATAGAAACTAATTTATTAAGGTTTAAAGAGTTCCATTTATCTATAATTGGTTGTAACTTGTTACTACTAACAACTATAGTTGTATTATCTATATCTTCTTCTATATCTATATCTATATCTTCTTCTATATCTAGCGAGTTAACATTAGCTTTACTGTTAACATTACCGTTAGTTTTACTGTTAACTTTACATTCCCCAGTAGCTAATAATTTTTGTTTTTCTCTGTATCCCTTCATGTATTCCCTCATATACTCTTTTCTTTCCTCTAACTGGTCTAGAGTTTGGTGTTTACTCCAGTTAGGAATAGTTATAACATTGTCCATTACTTCAATCATTCCGAATTGCTGGAATGTATTTATAGCAAGTCTTACAGTATTTAAAGGTCTACGAAATATGGTTGCTAACATTTCATCTGTATACGCTATTTTTTCATTTAGCATAAACACTCCGCTATTGTTCATCTTTCCAGCTAAACATAATAACTTAAACCAAATCACTATAACACTGTCTGCTTCTGGCATATTTTCTATTAGTAGTATTTTTTCATCATCAAATATATCTGTAACAATTTTTATCCATTTTACTTTCCATTTTACTTCCCCCATATAATCCCCCTTATCTTTGCAAAAACTCTATCCTATCTTCCAGAGCTTGTATTTGGCTTTCTGCCTGTTCTAGTAATAATTCTTTCTCTACTAATTTTTCATAAAGCTCGCTATTTGTATCATCATCATATAAATTTGCTTCTAAAAATTCATGTAACTTTTCAAATAATTTTCTTTCTCCAACTATACTCAAGTCATAATTAAATAATTGACTTAATCTTAAACAAAATCTATTGTCTTTTTCGTCTATGGCTAGCTCTGTTTCTTTATCCATGTACAAAGTTGAATTTAACATTTATTTCTCCCCCTTTTGGCAATCAAAGCATAATACTTTTTTAAACTTAGAATAACTATATTTAGCTACCTTTTCGGGTACGTTTGCTTTACATTTACTGCAAATATGGGTTTTATTTTCTATTTCAACTTTATTATTTTTTGGTGGTTCCCCACTGCCTGTTGTAGCATCCAACATATCATTTTCAGCTATTTCATAAGCGGTCATATATAAATATCTTCTTTGGTAGCTTTCTACGGCTCCTAGATTCTGTATTTCATGGCAACCTTTTAACGTAGCATCTTTCATAGGAGAGGTTATTGTAATAGAACTATCTGGCTTATCTACATCCACTATTACTAAAGTTGCTATATTTTCATCATATTTAACTACGGTACATATCCCTAGATCTGCATTGATCTCATTTATCTTAGGTAGAAAATCGCATAGTTCAAAATAATCATAATTAGCGAATTTATTTTTACCACTTTTTTTAAGTCCTGCATTTTGTAATTTAACTCTAGCCTGTGCTAATTTTTTATATACACTCATATGCCTATTCCACCTTTACATTAATATTTTCTACTTCTTCTACGCTTACGTTAGGTATAATCTCTCCTGTTTCTTTATCTAGTACCATGCCATTACTAACACTAAAATTCTTTTTTAGTTCTGTTTTATTAACTTCCTGTTTTACTTTAATTAAATTGTTATACCCATTAGAAGTTAGATATTTTATTAAATCCTGTTCTTCTCCATAATTCCACTTTTTATTTTTTCTACTTGTAACCTTGCCATATGGTGTATTTATTTTAGCTTTAGAATTACTCTGCTTTAATTCTTTATAGTATTGCAATAATAATCCATTAAAGTATTCAAGCGTGGTTAAATCGCTCTTGCTTTCATCTAGCAACCATTTATCAATTCTTTCTTTTTCTGCTTTTGCTAGTTCTTCTTTTTCTAAAATACTTTCCTTACATTCTTTTATTTTCCTTAGCGCCCAACTAGCACCTTTAAGGTCTGTTATTTTAAAAGTTTCTTGGTTTTCCATTCTTCTTTTACCTCCCTTTTACATTTCTCTGCTATACATGTTTGTTCCCACAATACCTGTTCTCCTCGTTCTGTAGAGCAAGCTACTGCTTGGAGTACATAATGTATGCAACCTTCGCAATAATCTTCCATGTTATAGCCTGCCTTGATTATTTTCTATACATTTGCACCATAACCTATCGATAGATAAACCATTGCACCACATTCCTTCAAGCCCGTTCCTAGGACTTACAAGTCTTCCATCTATAGACTTGGGCCATGTGTAACCCTTAATGGATATTCCGTCCTTCCTGCATTGATTTTTAAACTTTTTAGCACTAAAAACATACTTATTGCCTTTAACAAATTGTTTAGCCATTAAAATTCCTCCCTTAAAAATCTTTTAGCTGTATTTTTATAAAAATTTTCTCTAGCTCTTATTTCAGCTAATACTGTTCCTGTTCCGATATCAAATGTATCTTTGGGATTACATTTAGCAACACCAACCCCTTTGATTGTTCCAAACTTATTAGTCATTACTGCGGTTATGTTTCTCCTGTTCTTGTAAAATCTTAAATAATGTACTTGTTCTTTAGAGTAAATATCTTTCTCCATTCCTTTTACTTTTGTAATGTCCATTGTATTTAAAATGTTTAATTCAAATATTTTCTTTTGACTCATTTTTAAAATTCCCCCTATTTACAAAAATTCTTTTCTGTTATAAAATGTATCTAATGTTTTTTTATTTAAATGTTTAGCTTCTTGCAGGAAGCTTTTTTTTATTTTTAAAAGAGTTTACTAATCTACATACTACACTTGAATCTGTATAAAATATTTCCGCTATTTCTTTAAACATAAAACCCTTTTCCCTAAACTTAACCATATCCTCTATATCTTCTTTAGATATTTTGTTTCTAAAAAATTTACCTTTGTCGTAAAGTTCTGCCGCCTGTTCCCTGGTGCATGGCTTTTCTCTTAATATCGCTATTAATAACGTACACCAGTTTTTATCCATCTTTAACACCTCCAAATAATGTTTAATAGGAATATTATTATAGGTATAAACATTACCGTAAGCCAACCAGCTTCTTTATTCTTTTTAAGTTGTTTAAGGTCTACATATATAAAAACTAAAAGTATTATTAAGCTATATATGGCTAATATTATTTCGCCTACCCTAAGCATTTTTAAATTCCTTTCTGTATTCTTCTAATGCCATATTTTTAAGTTTCTTAGCGTACTCCTCCGCATCTGCATTACTGTATTTAAAAGATTCTTCTATCTGTTTAACTAATTGTTCATATGCTGTCATTTATTTTTCCTCCTCAATAATTTCTAAATTAACTAAATCTACTTGAAGTAAGCTAGGTTTAGTTTTATATTCATTAATTGTAATCATTCTATAATCATTTCCATCCTTTACAAATGTGTAACCTAGATTACAAGCCTGTTGATATAAATCTGTGTATTCTAATTTAGTGTTATCATATATAAATTCTCTTTTAACTCTATACTTTTTCATTATTTGTTCACCTTCTTTTTCTCTTTCATAGTTAGTATGCATATCATCCCTAAACCGCTTATTATCCACGCTGGAACTGTGTCAGCTATTAGTCCTATACCTGCTAAACCTATTATAGAAACACATTTTTCTTTGTTCATAAGATTACCCCCTAAATTCTTTTTCTAATTTTGATATTATATAAACTTGACCTTTACCAGTAACACGTGTTGTTTTGTAAGTAAAAGTTCCTTTTGAACTTTCTTTAGTGCCCTCCACTACTTCAAATATCCCTCTTTCTATTCCGTATTGCTTTGGCTCTGTACTATTTTTTAAAATCAATCCCCATTCTCTAAGCTTATTCCATAGCCTTTTCTCTCCTATGTTTAATCCTTCTCTACTAGCTAATTTTGCAACTTCTCTAACTAATAGGCTGTTCTGTGATGTTGCTACCTTATTAGCAAAACTAACTAATGGTTTCTGTTCTTCTATTATTTTATTTTTCTTTTCTATGGTCTTCTGTGCTATCAATATGGCTTTGGCTAATATGTCTTCTTCTGTTTCATCTTTGTTAGTAGGAATATATCCACCTGTTTGTCTTATTTGTGGTAATACTTCGGAAGTAACCCATCTTTTAAATTTCTTGGCTGTTGGTAGTTTAGAACTTAATACTAAACTGTAAAGTCCACTTTCATTAATAATTGTTATTTTTCTTTTTTGACCTGCGTACTCAATTTGGGTACACATCTTGTCTTCTTCATCCACATGATTTACAATTGCATTTCTATAATTTGAATATCCTAAAATTTTAGATATTTCATTTCCTACAAACCAAATTCCATTTTCATTTTGTATTGTTTTTACTTCTCCAAATTCATTATTTTTAAATACTTGTAATGTATTCATGTTATCCCTCCTATGTTATTTAAACACTTAAACTATAGATATAATTTTTAAATTGTTCTATCATTGTTTTTAGTTTTTCATTTTCTCTAATAACTTTTAGGTATTCTTCTTTTGTTACGTAATCATGTTCTTTGAATCTCTCTAATTCTTTAGGTGGAATTTTAAAATGTCCGCCTTCTGTTTTTAACGCATTTATTTCTTTAGTCTTACACATTTGCAAAATTTGATTGTATGATAATCCTGTTTCCTTAGCAAAATTTTGTGGACTAAGCATTTAACATTCCTCCTTTATCTAATTCCTCTGGGAAAAAAACACAAATTATTTTTTGATCAAGTGCTTCTGAGATTTTTTTCATCGTTTCCGTTGAAGGATTATTTTTGTTTTCATTTTCTAAATCACTTATGTATCCCACCGCTACTCCAGAAAGTTCGGATAGTTCTTTTACAGTTATTGCTTTTTGTTGTCTGAAAAATTTAATCTTATTCAAAAATTTCACCCCTTTGTTTGTTTTTTATCTTGCTTACACGTTTATAATATCCTATTCGGTGTAATCGAACAACTACTATATTCGATTATGTCGAACAATGTATTAAAACTATCATTCGATTCCACCGAATGGCTGATTTTTTCTTAATATTTCGTTGACACCGAATGATAAATATGTTATATTCTATGTGGGCGAATAAAAACAAACAAAGGAGTTCTTAAAATGTTAGGTGATAATATAAAAAAATTTAGAATAGAAAAAGGATTAAGTTTAAATAAGTTGGCTAAGATGTGTGATATATCTCCTAGCTATTTAAGTGACTTAGAAAATAACAAATCATATAATCCAAGTACAGAAAAATTAAATAAATTAGCAGAACAATTAAATGTACGAATAGAAGATTTTTATAAAACCAACCCAGATGAAATAGACCAATTAGAAGAAGATATGAAACTTTTATATTCTAAAGCCAAAAAACTTTCTAAAAGTAAAATAAAGAAAATGTTAGATATGATAGATCAACTTGAGAAAGAAGAAGATTAACTTATAAAAAAAGTTAAAAACAATTTGGCATGTAATAAAACATGCCAAATTGTTTAGATAAATAAAATTTTAATAGAAAGGATAGTGGTATAACTTAATAAAATAATTTTTAAGAACTATGCAGATGCATAGTGATATTTTTTTATTTTTGAAGAACAGAAGTTCTAAAAGGAGGTAATACTTTGAAAGGAACCATAAGAAAAGAAGGATCTTCTTGGGGATACCTTGTATACATGGGTGCTGATGAGAAAGGTAAGAAAAAATATAAAAGGAAAAGAGGATTTAAAACTAAGAAGGAATGTGAGGCTGCATTAGCAGAAACTATTACTCAAATTGAAAAGGGTACTATAATAGCAAACGATAAAATGACTACTAAAGAATATATGAATTATTGGCTTGAAACTTATCCTAAAAGCAATTGTTCACCTAGTACTTATAAACGGTATAAAGAATTCAAAGAAGATATTGTAAAATACTTAGGAAAATATAAATTATCTAAGCTAAACCCTATGATTATCCAAAAATTCTATGAAGATTTAATAACTGAAAGAAAACTTTCTAACAATACAGTTATTAAAATACACCGCATGTTTCATCTATCATTAAAACACGCCCAACAATGGCAACTTATAAACACTAATCCATGTGACTTAGTTACTCCACCTAAAGCCACTAAAAATGAAATGAAATATTGGCAACCAGATGAAATATCTTTTTACCTAGATCAAATAAAGGATCATAAGCTTTATACCCCTACTTTATTAGCTGTTCACACTGGTTTAAGAGTTGGAGAGCTATGTGCTTTAAAATGGAGTGATGTTGATTTTATAAATGGTACTATGATTGTTAATAAAACCTTGCAAAGAATAGATAGTAAACTAACATTAAAGGAACCTAAAACTAAAAATTCAAATAGAACAGTAACACTTTTAGATACTACTATAAATTTTTTACAAGGCTTAAAAAAAGAAGCTCTACAGCGTAAATTACAATATGGGCTAGAGTTAGATTATATTCTTTGTTGGAAAGATGGTCGTCCTATAGATCCTCATTATATAAGTCAACACTTCCCTAAAATGCTCAAGGATTACAAATTACCTAAGATAAGATTTCATGATTTAAGGCATACTCATGCTACTTTATTATTAAAATTAGGCACTAATCCTAAAGTCATTTCAGATAGATTAGGACATAGTACAGTTAGTTTTACTTTAGACACTTATTCTCATGTAAACACAAAAATGCAAAAAGAAGAAGTCTCCAAAGCAGAAAACTTTTTATAAAACATACTAAATTTAATTAGGAGGAAATAATATGGACACATCGTTATCAGAAAGAGTTGCAGATCTTTTAGTTGAGTTTAAATTAATAGATTCTGGACATGATATAGAAAATGTTCCTGAATACTATATGATTTTTACATTTTGTATCCAAATAGACATTTATAGAGCTTTAAAAAGAAACTCTGGGGTAAACTTTAAAATACCAAAAGATGCAAGAAACAAAATGATTACTAAATTAAAAACGGCCTATAAAGAAGGATGTAAAAAAAATGATGTTAACTTCATTTCTAGAAAAACATTTGAAGAATTTGCAGAAAATATATATAAAAAATTAGACTTATTAGAAAGTAATAAAAAATAGCGATTTCTAAGCATACTTTTCTAAAGACAACCAAAAGACAACCAAACGCTTAAAAATCACTAATTTAATTATGTGTATCAAAAAGCCAGCAACCTTTGTGATTACTGGCTTTCATAATGGCAGGGGCACGAGGACTTGAACCCGGAACCAACGGTTTTGGAGACCGCTACTCTACCAATTGAGCTATACCCCTATATATTAATGTATCTAGGATTTTAAAATATTCATTATCAACCTAGTTACTTGTCTAACGACAAATATTATAATACATTATATTTGCAATTATGTCAATATAAAATTTTATTTTTTAGGTGAAAATACCCAAATTCTAACCTCATCTTTTTAAAAATATAACTTTTGTCCACAGTGTGGACAATATTTGAAGGAAGAATCTATTTGTTTTCCACACTCACTACAGATTATTATATTATTAGCACTTGAATTTCCCGTATATATTTCCTTTAAATGAATATTATTAAGGTTTTCTTCTTTTCTAACCCTATCTAAATCTTCTTTTGATATAACATATATAGTATTACAACATCTAGATTTTAAATAATACTTTTCTCCCCATTTAATAATAGGTATAAAGAAAAAATGAAAAACATTATAAGTCTTTATAACAGTATATCTGCTTAAATTACCACACTTTTTACAAATTAAATTTTGAAGATCTTCTATTTCTTCCTGTTTTGTATTTATACCAAATATACCAAAGAAGAACATAATTTTTATCCTCCTGTATTAATTAATCTTGATTCACTTCTAATGTTTCCAAAAATCATTCCAGTCATCCGTAGTATTTATCCTTCTCCAAGGCCTAAAACTACCAAATTTACTTATTATAGGTATTCCCATACTTAATGGGAATATAAATAATACATTAACAACATGACCTATATTTAAAAAAACTACACTTTTTATTAATTCATAAGAAACTACTCCAACTACTATAGAAACCATAGGCGACATCTTTGATTTTAAGAATTTTTTTCCTATATATAAGCATATAGCTGTAAATCCCATAAGAAAAATAACTAAGACCGCTATTGCTACTATTGGAATAAATACAATACCTATTATGCTAAATAATAAAATAATTAATGACATAAAAATAAATATTATGAAACCATATCCATAAATTAAGCTTTTCCCCAATTCATTATCTATAGCCGCTGTCATCCTCATTTCATTATATGGCATTAACTTACATATTATAGTACACAATATAAATAACAATATAGCTGATACTACCTTATTATAATGGAATTTAATATTTTCCATATTTTTATTACTATTTATAAAAGGTATTTTTGCCTTTTTAAACTTTTCTTTTATAGTTCCTTTTACGATGCCTTTTTGACCTTTTATAACTCTTCCACCTATAGCTGTAGCATTACCTTTAACTTCACCACTTATATATATATTTCCACCTATAGAAATTGCATTTCCATTTACAGTTCCACTTACATATATATCTGCGCCTATACTTATAACATCAGATTTTTCTACTTCTTCTGGCTGGATATATATATTTTTATTAAACTTAATTACTCCTTCTGTAATTATATATTTACTATTTGCTTTAACATTATTAACAGGAATAATCAATAGAAATAATAAAATACAAATTCCATAGGAGTATATTTTTTTCAATACAAAACACCACCTTTTATTTAAAAGCACTTTTTAGTAATGAAATATTATACTTTACCATGTCTTCGTATAAAATATCATTGTCATAAACTTTTAACAATAAAGTTTTTATTTTATATTTATCTAATAATTTTTCGTTGTTTTTTAATATATCACTACTACTAGATAAAAATACACATTTTTCTTTATACTTTTTACATATCTCTTCTATTTCTTTTTCATTAGTTATTTTATCTTTATCATCTCTTTTTATTTTTACTATATTTAAATTTAAATACTTTATAAAATAATCTAATTTATCTTCATCAACTATAAATATAAATTCTCCAGTTTTATCTGATATTTTGGCAAATTCTTCTTCATAATCTTTGATTCGTTTTAAAATATCAGAAAAGTTTTTTTCATAAAAATCTCTATTACTAGGATCTTTATCTTGTATAGCGTTTTTTGTATTAGATAAAACTATTTTATAATTATTTAAATTTAAAAAATAATAAGGATTATCTTTTAATATTTTATTTTCAAATTTCACTTCTTTCTCATAAGGTATCAATTTGGAACCTCTAGATACATTAACCACACCTACTTTGCTTTTATCCAACTTTGATAAAAACTCATCAATCCAAGGCTCAAAGCTAGCCCCTACATAAAAAAATAAGTCCTTACTACTTATATTTTCTAATGTATCTTCTTTTATTTTATAATTTATTAAATCCTCTCTATTTTTAAATATATACTCTACATAATGCTTATCTTTTACTATTTCTTTTATTATGTTATATAAATTTTTATCTGTAGTAGCTATATCTAAATAAACTTCTTTTTTTATCTCCTCTTCTTCATTAACACTAACATTAGGTTTTGAACAACCAACGAAACCTATACATATTATAAATCCAATTATAAAAATAATATTTTTTTTCATAAATACACCTCTGTAACATATACATTGAAATATATGTGTTATCTAATAACGTTATATTATATTTTACATAATAGATTTTTTTATTGCAAATTTATATATTACTTTATTTGATTTGTTCCATTAGGGGAATTATATTTATTATTTAATGTAGCTATGTTAAAATTAATAAAGAAAATTTAGTATTGAGAGGTTTTATTATGTATATAAGCATGGATAAAGTTTTAAGATCTATATCTATAGCCTTAGACTTAGCTGAAATGAGTTCTATAGGAAACAATAGTATAATAGAAGATGTTACTAACATCGATTACTCAAAACATCTATTTCTAAATCACTCTCAAAGGACATGCTATATATCTTTATGTCTAGCTAAATCTTTAAATATAAAAGGTACTCATCTAGAAGAATTATATGTTTCTTCCCTGCTCCATGATATAGGTGCTACAAATTTTCTTTCTAAAAGTCATTCTAGTAATGAATTTATTTTAGGACATTGTCTTACTGGTTCAGAGATAACTAAATCCTTTCCTATTTTTAATAATATATCTAATTTTATACTCTATCATCATGAAAATTGGGATGGAAGCGGTGCTTTAAAAATAAAAAAAGATCATATTCCGTTACAAAGTCAAATAATACGATTAGCAGATTTAACAGATCTTTTATATAACGATAATACACCCTCCTACTCACAAAAAACACATATAACGGATTGGATTAAAGGAAATAAAAATAAAATCTTTTGTGCTGAGGTTGTAGAAGCTTTTTTAAAAGCATCTTCTACAGATATGTTTTGGTTAGATTTAGAGAATACTAGTTATTTAAAATATATTTTAGATAAGGTTAGTCCTATATATGATTATGAATTAGATTTATATAGATTTATGGATATAGCTTATATATTTTCAGAAATAATAGATAATAAAAGTGCCTTTACTGCTGAGCATTCCAGAAGCATTGCAGAACTTTGCTATAAAGTAGGTAAAACTATAGGATATAATGAAACTAAATGCATAAAACTAAAGATAGCTGGACTTCTACACGATATAGGCAAATTAGCTATACCAAAAGAAATTTTAGATAAAAACGGTCCTTTAGATAAAAATGAATTTTCCATTATAAAATCTCATCCTTACTATACTAATATAATACTAAATAGATTCGGTGAAGTTGGTGATATAGGCTTTTGGGCATGTAACCATCATGAAAAGTTAAACGGTAAGGGTTACCCTAGAGGATTAACTGAAAAAAGTTTATGTGAAGAAGATAGAATTATAGCAGTTTGTGATATATATCAAGCTCTAATAGAAGATAGACCTTATAGAGAAGGATTGGATTTTAAAAAAGCTTTTTCTATATTAGATAAAATGGTCTTAGAAGGATTGCTATGTGGCAAAGCTGTATATTATTTAAAAAAGGCTATAACACCAAATAACTAAAGTTGTTTTTAATCTATCTTTGTGCTATAAATATTTTGAGGTAAAATATATTAACTATATAAAAATTTAATAGTTATAATACTCAATTTTCTTTAATATTATAACTACATTTTTCGAGGTGATTAGTATGGAGTTTATAGTTGATTCTATAAATAAAACTATAGATATAGGTAATTTTATAGGACGATATTGTAATGCGGGAGATGTCTTATGTCTAAATGGAGACCTAGGCGCTGGTAAAACTCATTTGTCTAAGGGAATCGGTAAAGGGTTAAATATTAATGATAATATAACTAGCCCAACTTTTAATATAGTAAATGAATATAATGGGAGATTAAAACTATATCATTTTGATGTATATAGGGTAAATGATCCTGATGAAATAGAAGCTATTGGATTTGATGAGTACATATTTGGCGAAGGTGTAAGCATTATTGAGTGGTCTGATTATATAGAAGACCTTATTCCCCATGATCATATGGACATAAGAATAAATAAAATGCCTGAAATGGGAGAAAACTATAGAAAAATAACAATAAATTACTATGGCAATAGATATGATTATATAAAGGAGCTAAAAATATGAAAATACTAAGTATAGATTCTGCTACAGAATGCGCTAGCTGTTCTGTATTAGACGAAAATAAATTATATGGGGAAATAAATTTTAACTATAAAAAACAACACTCTACTATATTAATAAGTATGATAGATACTTTACTTAAAAGCATAAATTGTGATATATCCGAGATAGATGCCTTTGTTATATCTAAAGGACCTGGTTCTTTTACAGGATTAAGAATAGGAGCTGCAACTGTAAAAGGTTTAAGCCAAGGTACAAATAAACCTTTTATTTCAGTATCTTCTCTAGATAGTTTAGCTTTTAATTTATCTTTCACAGAAGGTATTATTTGCCCAATACTAGATGCTTTAAGAGGAAATGTTTATACATCTTTGTACAAATTTGAAAATAACAAATTACAAAGATTAATGGATTACGATGTAATATCTATAGAAAATTTACTAGATATACTAAAATCTAAAGATGAACCTATAACCTTTATTGGTGATGGAATTTTTAAATTTAAAGATACTATTTTATCTAATATTAGCAATGCAACATTTGCTCCTACTAATTTGAATTTAGCTCGTTCCTCCTCTTTAGGTGAACTTGGATTGCATCTATTAAAGGAAGGACATAAAGATGATATATATACTTTTGCTCCTTTGTATATAAGAAAATCTCAAGCTGAAAGAGAATATGAAAAGAAACTAGGGATGAAAAATCATGAATAAAAAAGATATAATTGTATTACCCTTTTCTTTAGAACATATAGATGGTGTAATGGAAATAGATAACTTAAGTTTTTCTGTACCTTGGAATAGAAATTCTTATGAAACAGAACTAAAAAATAAATTTGCAAAATACATAGTGGTTTTAGATAAAAAAACTAATAAAGTTTTAGGATTTGCAGGAATGTGGCTTATAATAGATGAATGCCATATAACAAATATAGCAGTACATCCTAATTATAGAAAATTAGGTGTAGGAAATATTTTAATGAATGAAATAATAGCTATCTGTAAAGAGCAAAATATATCTGGTATAACATTAGAAGTTAGAGAATCTAATACTCCAGCTAAAAATCTTTATTACAAATATGGATTTAAAGATAGTGGTATACGAAAAGGTTATTATGCTGATAACAATGAAAATGCATTATTGATGTGGAAAACAGATCTATAAATATAGTTAAGAACTATTTGTTACATCCCCTGAAACTTTACATATATATTTAACACAAATAGGGTATCGAAAAATAAAAATAGCTTTAATTTTAATATAGTAACCATAAATAATATATGTAATAAACATATGAATAAGCTTTAGTAGTTCTAAATTTGACGAGATTAAAAATTTTTATAATTCCTTACAGGACGTGAGGAGCCAGTAGTAAAGCCAGGTCTGGTGCCTCTACTGGGTAAAAAATTTTTAATGAAGTCAAATTTAGAACTACTTAGCAAAATTAAGTGCTTTATGAATATATTATTTATATTTACAGTTTTAAAATTAAAGCCATTTTAAAATAGGCTCTTTTATTTACTACTCTATAACTATTCTGTTAAAATTCTTTTTGCCTCTTCTAATCATTATTCCATCTTTAGTTATATGTTCCTCTGTTAATACTAAATTCATATCTGTAACCTTCTCATCATTTAGATAAAGACCACCTTGTTTTATTAATCTTCTAGCTTCACTCTTAGACGGGAATATCTTACATTCAACTAATATATCCACTAATTGACTATTTAAATCCTCTTTGCTTATATTAACTGTAGGCATATTTCCTAAATCTTTAGCACTTCCATCAAATAAAGCTTCCGCAGCTACTTTGGCTTTTTGTGCTTCTTCTTCTCCATGTATTAGCTTAGTAACTTCAAAAGCTAATACTTTTTTAGCTTCATTTATTTGTGCACCTTCTAACGCTGAAAGTCTTCTAACTTCATCCATTGGTAAGAAAGTTATTAAACGTAAGCATTTTTCTACATCTGCATCTGCTACATTTCTCCAATATTGATAGAACTCATATGGTGATGTTTTATCTGGATCTAACCATAAAGCACCACTTTCTGTTTTACCCATTTTCTTTCCTTCACTATTAGTTAAAAGGGTAAATGTCATACCATAAGCTGATTTGCTTTCTTTTCTTCTTATTAAGTCTACACCAGCTAATATATTAGACCATTGATCATCTCCACCTAATTCCATAACGCAATTATATTTTCTGTTTAATTCTAAGAAATCATAACCTTGCATTAGCATATAATTAAATTCTAAAAAAGATAGTCCTTTTTCTAATCTACTTTTAAAACATTCTGCTGTTAACATTTTATTTACTGAAAAATGAACACCTATTTCTCTTAAAAACTCTATATAATTTAAATTTAAAAGCCAATCAGCATTATTAACCATAATAGCTTTATCTTCTGAAAAATCTATTATTTTCGCTAATTGCTTTTTAAAACAATTACAATTGTGTTCTATTTGTTCCTTTGTCATCATCTTTCTCATATCTGTTTTTCCAGTAGGATCTCCTATCATTCCTGTTCCTCCACCTACTAGAGCTATAGGTCTATGTCCTTCCTTTTGCATATGAGCCATAACCATCATTTGAAGAAAGTGACCTACATGTAAACTATCTGCTGTAGGATCAAACCCTATGTAAAAAGAAATCTTTTCTTTACCTAAAAGTTCTCTTATTTCTTCTTCATGTGTTAATTGTTTTATATAACCACGTTCCTTTAATATGTCATATACATTACTCAATCTTCATTCCTCCTAATCTTAGTTCCTTTTTTTAGTATATATTGAAAGTTAGATTTTATCAATATTCATATATGTATATTGATTTATATAAATTAAATATTAACATAAAAATCATCATTTATTTTATCAAAATTAAAGCTATTGAAAGTTACCTTATCAATAGCTTTAATGTCTAATATATAAAATTATTTTTTATCTATATAAAATAAAAATTGTTTTCAACTTTAATAATCTTTATGCTACGTACTTTTTTATAATCTCCGGTATATCCTTCTCTTCATTTATACTTATATAAAAATTAACATTATATTGTTCCCCAATATCTTCTAAGGCGCAAAATAATTGTGCCGCATCATATACACTCTTAGTTATAATATCAAACAGCCCATCAATATATACGCTTTCAATATCATAATCTTTTGATAAAATGCCGCACAAAAATCCATAAAAACTCTCGCAATTATTAATTTTAAACTCAGAACTATCAATTAACCTTATTTCACTATCTAGCTGAAACATAGCGCTATTATCCTCATCGATATAAACAATATTACCCTTTTTAAACTTAACCTCCTCATTGGCCATATTGATCATAGCTTTTGTTTTTCCTGATCCTCTTTGATCACAAAAAACTTGAATCATCTTTACCACCCCTTTTTTAATATTTAGGTGAACTCCTTACTTTAAATTATATATTAATTAAAAATGTTTTTCAATAATTTTTGGAATATTTTAAAAATAAAAAATAGTATAGAATTTTACATTTTCTAATGTTTTTTTATCTATTTTTCTTATATAATTTATTTATTCCAGGAAACATAACTTTAAAACAATTTTCTTTAAAAGAATTTATAAAAATAACTTTTCCCCTCCCCCTAAATGCTTTTTTCATTCTTCTAAACCCATTACCAGATTTAATGAATCTATTTTTATCATCTAAAGATATTAACTTTTCATATATCCACATATTTCTTTTTAGTGTATTAAAAGAACTCATATTATTATCCCTTAAAAGGCAACCAGGGCTTATTATACTAATAGTTTTATAATCTATTAAAACTTCTATTTCTTCATAAAATATAGAATAATCCCTATATAGCACCGCATTATTTATGGCCTCACATATAGCATCTATTGAATACGACTTTGGCAAAATATTCATCAATATATCTCTAGATTTGTCGATAATATCCAATAAATCTCCTTGAATTATATTAACTTTATCATATTTTTTATTTATATTATTAATTATTTTTATTCTATTATGAGATAAAAATATGTTATTTTCTTTGCAGAATATAAGCAATCCCCCTAAAGAACCTGCAAACTTTCCTCTTTCTTTATCATAATTTATTATAGATGCCTTTTCCATCATGCTTATTCTATTATCATCATTAATTAATACTCCTACAGATTTAAAATACTTATCTACTAAAGATATATCAATATCTTTTTCATCGCTTTTAACTATAGAACATAATTCAATATTTAAACTTAAATTATCCTGAAGTGAAGATATAATTTCCTCTTTTCTCATAGTATCTGTAGTAGATCCTCTTCTTATATAGAAAACTCCATTTTCTCTTATCTGATAAGGTTTTTGGTCACTATCATATATATTAATAATAGCTAAATTTTTTCCATGGTATTTAAGCATTTCCAAAGATATTGGTACAGGTGGTTCTATTCTTGAACTTATAATCTGTTGAATTTGTTCCTCTGTAAAATCTATATTTTCTATACCAACTATATTTTTAGTTTTATCCTCTATACCTATAATAATATATCCTCTTCCACCTTTAGAATTAGCAATAGCAGAAACATCCTTTGCCAATTCCTTTTTACCACTCTCTGTATTAATATCTATCATCTGTTTAAAGTCTAATTTTAATCCTTCATTTCTTTTAATTAAACTAGCCAATTTTTTTTCATCCATAACACTACTCCTAAAATACTTATAGCTGATAATATATTATATACATTAAAACCTATTTATATATTATATTTTAATGTATTTAATTTAATATTTAAAGAGTTCAATAAACAAAGTAAGGAAAGTGCGACTCACTTTCCTTATTTTATACTTTTCATTAAATTTGATTTTTTTAATGCTTTTCCTAGTGGTAATGCTATTACAATGCCAACTACAGCTTGTGCTATATTAGATGGTATGTCTTTTAAAGCTATTAATAGCGCTTGACTTAAAGTTGCACTTTCAACCATTATAAATCTAGTTATTATAGTCCCTGCTAAATAATATGCAGCTACCATCCAAATTCCTGCTATTATAAATCCTAATAATTTTATAGATAAATTTTCTTGTTTATCTTTATTTTTATATATTATCGTTCCAGCTATAAATGCCATTAACCCCTTTATTATTATGGTGAAAGGTGCCCAAATTAAATATCCACTTATTATATCTGCCATTCCCATTCCTATAGCTGATGATAAAACTCCTTTTTTTCTTCCTAAAAGTACTACTGATAAAAGTACCATACTATCACCCAAATGAGTATATCCAGCATAGGTTGGAACTTTTATGGTAAAAGTAACAACACATATTATTGCTGCCATAATGGATACTTGTACTATATCTAATATATTAGTATTATACATAATCTTTTTGTGTTCCATTATAATCCCTCTCTTTAAAATATACTTTATATACAGTATATAAAGTATTTATGTTTTTTTAAAATGTATGGGTACACTGTTTAAATAAATTTTATTATTATAGGAAAAGCTATATTGGTAAATAAAATAAAACTTATTACTAAAGGAGATGACTTGATGAATATCTTAAAATGGATAGCATCTATTATCCTTATTTTTTCGCTTACATCCTTTATATTTAAATTAGGTAGCACTTTCATAAATTCTCTTTTATTACTTGCGGCAACAATTTTTATAGTTGACATATTTATAGGAAGAGAAAAAATTAAATAATTATATATATTGCAGTTGTTATAATTCAACTGCAATTTTTAACATAAATATATAAAGTATTTATTAATTTAAGCTTAAATAAATATTTTGGTATATACATTTTTTTGTACATATTATATAATTTATTAATGAAACATTAAGTTTTTTAATTTTATTTAAATTTTATTAACAATGAAAGGAGAATATCATTGGCTAACAATAAAAAAAGATCTTTATTTATAAATAAATGCAAATTAAGTTCTATTTTAATTTTTTTGGACAAGTATTATTCAATAATTATAGGTATTATAGTTTTATTTTTATTTATAAGATCTATGAATATACCTAAATTATCTCAAGATTATAAGTTTTATTTACTTTTACTAGCCATTGCTACTCTTACAGCCTATAAGGAAATTAGAAAAGATGTAAAAATATTACCTTTTTTAATACTGGCAGTCCCTTTTTTATTCTTTATAATGTATATAAATAAACATGGGTATGCATTTTGGGGAAAAATGTTAAGTTGGCAAATAAATAGAGATATCGTGGTGGATCTTAATCCATCATTTAAAAATATACCTTTTAATGATGCAGGTTTTGCACGAATTTTCCAAACGGAAACTCTTACTTGGTTTTTCAGACTGGTTTACAATAATGGTTTTGTTGTACCTGCTTTAATTCCTATGTATAGAGCAGCTTTGTCTAAAGATTTCAGAAAAATGATGCGATATGCTTTATCTGCCCATGTACTTCAAGTTTTCTTAATAACCCCATTTTATCTAATGTTCCATCTACAAGAAGTTTGGTATGTAAATGGACATCCTGATGGTTTAGCTAGAAACTTAAGTCCTGAAGCTGCTGCTGGAGTTACTTTGAATTGTTTTCCTTCAATGCATACATCTATAGCTTTTGCTATGTTTTTAGTTGTATTACATGAAAAAGATAAAATATTTAAATATATATGGTCATTCTTTTGTTTGTCTGTAGTATACTCTACAATGTATTTAGAAATTCATTGGATTATAGATGTATTTGGAGGAATGATATTAGCTTTTGTAACTGTAAAACTAGTAGATTTTATATTAGATAAAGGGAAAAACTTATTAACGAATATACTAAATAAGTTTTATTATAAAAAACCAAAGGAAACCATATGCTTAGATAATGTATTAATAGGGAACTCTACTTCACTATATTAATTTAATATAAAAAGAAATGATACTTAAAAATATAATTTAAGTATCATCTTTTTATTATAGAAATATTAATTTGTCTTTAGTTTTTACCTATATCTGAAAGCACTAGTCCCTCATTATGCTCCAAAGCCCAGCTTATAGCCCAATCACTTTGGAATAATAATAAATCTCTATCTTTTAAATCTTTTACTATCTTTGTATCACTAGTTATACTTAATTTTTCTGCTTCTTTTTCTGTTTCCTCAATCCATCTTACATATTTATAAGGTACTCTTTCTAATTTTATATCTACATTATATTCATTTTTCATTCTATATTCTAAAACTTCAAACTGAAGAACTCCCACTACCCCAACTACTATTTCTTCTATTCCTATATGAAGTTCTTTAAATACTTGTATTGCTCCTTCTTGAGATATTTGAGTTATACCTTTTATAAATTGTTTTCTTTTCATAGTATCTATAGTTCTAACTCTAGCAAAATACTCTGGAGCAAAAGTAGGTATACCTTCAAATCTAAATTTTTCTTGAGGAATAGATAAAGTATCTCCTATTCTAAATATCCCTGGATCAAATACTCCAATTATATCTCCTGCATAAGCCTCATCAACTATTTCTCTATCTTGGGCTAAAAATTGTTGTGGTTGAGCAAGTTTAACTTTATTTCCGCCTTGATAATGATAAACCTCCATTCCCTTTTTAAACTTACCAGAACATATTCTCATAAATGCTATTCTATCTCTATGAGCTGGATTCATATTAGCTTGAATTTTAAACACAAAAGCAGAAAATTTGTCACTAAACGCATCTATTTCGCCAATATCTGATTCTCTTGATAATGGTGGTGGTGTTAAATTTAAGAACTCTTCTAAAAATGGTTCCACCCCAAAGTTAGTTAAAGCACTTCCAAAAAATACTGGTGTAAGTTCTCCAACTCTTACCTTTTCTAAATCAAACTCATCTCCTGCGATATCTAAAAGTTCTATATCTTCTTTTAACTTTTCATGTAAATCCTCACCTATTAAATCTTTAAATACGTCATCATCTATGTCTCCAGATAAAGATTCTACTGCCGTTTGACCATGGTTTCCACCATTAAAAGCTTGAATTGTCTTTTTCTTTCTATCATAAACTCCTTTAAAGCCTTTTCCTGATCCTATAGGCCAGTTTATTGGGTAAGATTTTATACCTAGTACATTTTCTATATCTTCCATAAGCTCAAAAGGATCTTTGCTTTCTCTATCCATTTTATTTACAAAAGTAAATATAGGAATTCCTCTTAAACTGCATACATGAAATAATTTCTTTGTTTGTTCTTCTACACCTTTGGCAGCATCTATAACCATTACCGCACTATCTGCTGCCATTAAAGTTCTATATGTATCTTCACTAAAGTCCTGATGTCCTGGAGTATCTAATATGTTTATACAATATCCCTCATAATTAAATTGCATTACTGATGAAGTTACTGATATTCCTCTTTGTTTTTCTATTTCCATCCAGTCTGAAGTGGCATGTCTTGATGCCTTTCTAGCTTTTACAGAACCTGCGAGCCTTATAGCTCCTCCATATAATAATAGCTTTTCTGTCAAAGTAGTTTTACCCGCATCTGGATGTGATATTATAGCAAAAGTTCTTCTTGTTTCTATTTTTTCTCTTAAATCAGCCATTAAATCACTCTCCTTTTTTTTCAATAAATATTTATTCTCTAGCTAATTAACATTAAAACTCCAAAATAACCTAGGAATAATTTTTCTAAATATTGACTAAAATACTTTCTATATGAAGTCTAATATAAATCAACTTTGAGTTTAACATTATAAATAATTCTATAATCATTGTGAAATAAAATAGAGGATGTCTAATGAGTTACATCCTCCCTTATTAGATCAAAATTATATATGTATAGTATTTGTATAAATTATGTACATAATACTTCAATAAAACAAGTTAAATTATATCATTTACACAATTTATTTTCAATAAAAATGCATTTTCATAATATCTTAAAAATACTCATTAAAATATAAATAAAATTTAAAAATTTTTTTAATATTTAAATGTAAACAATACCACCATTACTTATAAAGTTGATTTTAATTACAAAATGATATAATATTTTTATATCATAACTAATATGGGGGTCGTAATATGTATAAATTAATAGCATTAGACATGGATGGAACTCTTCTTAATAATAAACAAACTATTTCTGCAGAAAATAAGGAAGCTATAAAATCTGCTATATCCAAAGGCTCTAAAGTAGTTTTAGCTACAGGAAGACCTCTTAAAGGTATTGAAAAATATTTAGAAGAATTAGATTTGATTAATAATGGTGATTATGCCATCGCTTTTAATGGTGCTTTAGTTCAAGAAACAAAAACAGGCAAAGTTCTATACCAAAACAATATGACTAAAGATGATTTAAAAATACTATATAAGTTAAGCAAAGAATTTAATATAGATATTCACTTCTTAACTATTGATGGATGCTATACACCTAAATTTAATATATATAGCAAAATAGAAACTAAGCTTAATAATATACCTTTAAATATAGTAGATTTTGATAATATATCTGACGACTTAAAAATAATAAAAATAATGTTTGTAGGTAGTGAAGAAAAAATAACTGAAGTAATAAAACTAATACCAAAGGAACTCCAAGAAAAATATAATGTAGTTAGAACTGCATCTATTTATTTAGAATTTTTAAATAAAGCTACTAGTAAAGGCTATGGGGTAGAAAAATTATGTAATACTCTAAATATAGATAAAAAAGATGTAATATGTGCCGGTGATGCAGAAAATGATATGCATATGATAGAGTATGCTGGCTTAGGAGTAGCTATGGGAAATGCTTATCCTCAAGTAAAAAAAGTAGCTGACTATATTACTAAGACTAATGAAGAAAATGGAGTAGCTCATGTTATAAAAAAATTCATTTTATAATAATATTCTCTATACAAATATTTAACTAAAATGAATAAAAATATTTTAGTTAATTTTAGAGTAAATATAACTTGTTTTTATGTTAAATACAATAATTTAGCAAATTAAAAAGTGGGAAATTAATAATCAGAGATAATCTTAATAACTTTAAAGTATATTGATTTACTCTAATATTAATTTCCCATTTTCTAAATTAATTAGACTTTATGATAATATTCTCACAACTTATCTTATCTAGGTATAAATCCTATTTTCTTTTGCATTTTTCTTAACATTTTATAAGATGTTTTATAAGCTTTTTCTGCACCTTTTTTATATATGGATTCTAAATATTCTTTATTATTTAGAAGTTCATTTACTTTATTTTGAATTGGTTCTAATTCTGAAATTATAGCTTCTGCCACATCATTTTTAAATTGAGAATACCCTTGCCCTTCATACTTCTTTTCTATTTCTTCCATAGTCATACCTGTTATTGTATTTAATATTGTCATTAAATTTTTAATTCCTGACTGATCATCTGTATATTTAACTATACCCAAGCTATCTGTTACTGATCTATTAATTTTCTTTCTTATAATTTCTGGTGAATCCATAATTAATATATATGAATTTGGATTGTCTGCTGATTTAGACATTTTTTTTGTTGGATCTTGAAGGTCCATTATTTTCGCTCCAGCTTCTGGTATATATGGATCTGGCATTTTAAAAGTTGGACTATATAAATTATTAAATCTTTGAGCTAAGTCTCTTGTTATTTCTAAATGTTGTTTTTGGTCTTTACCTACTGGTACCAAATCTGTATTATATAATAATATATCTGCAGCCATTAAAACTGGATAAGTTAATAACCCTGCGCTTACAGATTCCCCATAGCGTTGAGATTTATCTTTATACTGAGTCATTCTAAACAATTCTCCTATATATGTGTTACAGTTTAAAAGCCACCCTGCTTCACAATGAGTAGGTACATGTGATTGTATAAATATAGTATTTTTATCAGGATCTATACCTGAAGCTATATATATTGCTAATACTTCTAAAGTTCTTCTTCTTAAATCTTTAGGTTCTTGTTTTACTGTTATAGCATGTAAATCCACTACACAATAATAACAATTATATTCATCTTGTAACTTAACCCAATTTTTCAATGCACCTAAATAATTACCTAAAGTTAGATTTCCAGAAGGTTGAATTCCACTGAATATAACCTTTTTATTATCTTCCATATTTCTACCTCCATTTATTTTATTAAAAAAGCATATAAAAAAGCCCTATAACCAAAGTTATAGGGCGAATTATCGCGGTACCACCTATATTCAAGAAATTTCAAATTTCTCCTCTACGAATATAAAATTCTGTCTTTATAACGTAAGACTTACGCCTAGAGCTACTCTTATTTCACTTAGGTTTTCTGGGTCCCATTCAGCTTAATCATAACTACTGTAATTCCACCCTCTACAGCTCTCTTTAAGTTTGTTTTTAAACTTACTTTTTCCCTTCCTAAAATATTAATATGTAATTTTTTATATTATTAACTCTTAATATTTAAAATACTAATCTAAAATTATTATATAGTATATTATACATTATTTAAATATGTTCTTGTCAATAATTCAATTAAAAATTCTTTTTTATTATTCTAACCAAATTTACTAAAGTTATTATTAAAATTAGAATAAAATTTATTACTAATTTAAAAATACATAAAGCCCTATTTAAAAGTATACAACAAATAGGGCTTTATTAAATTATTAAACAAAAATCTATTAAAATTATAAAAAAGATTTTAAATTTTAATATTCACACTCTATATAAATTTATTATATTTTATTTTTTCCATAATCCATGAATATTGCAATATTCTCTAACCTTTACTACTTCTTCATCTAATTTAAATTCTGCCTCTGGTTTTTCTCCTGGTTTTAAATATTTTTTATAAATCTTATTTTCTGTTATAACTTCTATCCATTCTATATAGTGCTTTTCCTCCATTGGATGTTCCTTTTCTCCAATTTTTACTTTAACCCCATTCTCTGTCTTTTCCACCACTGGAACATGTTTTTCTAATGCTGCATCTGTTGTATTTTCTTCCAATAGTCTCATAGGTTTACCACAGCACACTAATTGTCCTGCTGAAGCATGAACAACCTGTACCATATTACCACAGACTTCACATTTGTATACTTCGTTTAATTTTATCATAAAAATTCCCCCTATTGTTTAAATTTTTATATCATTATATAATTTCTCTGTTTATTATATTTTTCCCTTTTAAAAAGAAAATATTTCATAAATATTTAATATTAGTTAATAATCCATTTACATAATTATTTTTATTATTAGTGGAATAATAAATTATATAATCATTTTAAAAGGAGTGATTTAAATGGATAAAAAAACTTATCTTCCCAAGGAAAGAGACTATTTAGAACAAAAACCTAAAATAATAAAGACTATGTCTCCTACTGGTAAAACCTATTCTAAATTACCTGATAATGTAAGAGATCCTATAGTATGCAATAATATAGCTTGGCCAGAATTTGATTATACTTCAAATGAATTAGGAGAAGATGATCTATAAATATGAAAATTGATATTTAATCTAAAAAATAAATATTATAATAAAATTATGATATTTAATAAAAACTCTATAAATAATATCATATACTAAAAACTTTTTAAAATTAATGGATAAATTTATAGATATATCAAAACAAATTTATAAAAAGCCCTACTTAGTTATAAATTTCATTTAACTAAATAGGGCTTTTTTAACATGTTTTTATATTATAACCCTTATTTCATGTGTGCCTTCCTCAAATATTGGTATAATATTATTAGGTTTTAATTTACCATCTACCCAAAGTTCTTTTTTATTCTCTCTAATAACTTTTATATTATATTTACAGCTTCCTCTATTATAAATTATCTCATATTCATTCCAATCTTTAGGTATACATGGATCTATATAAAATCCATCTTTTCCTTTTAAATTTAATCCTAATATCCCTTCTATGCCTATTCTATACATCCAAGCAGCAGCTCCTGTATACCAGCTCCAACCTCCTCTTCCCACATGAGGTTCTACATCATATATATCTGCAGTCATAACATAAGGCTCAACTTTATAATTTTGACAATTAAAATAAGATTTTGTATGATTTATGGGATTTATCATATTAAATAAACTCCATGATTTATCCTCCATTTTTAACTTACAAAAAGCTAATACCACCCATATTGCTGCATGAGTATATTGTCCTCCATTTTCTCTAACACCAGGTAAATATCCCTTTATATATCCTGGTTGTAAATTTGATTTATCAAAAGCTGGAGTTAAAAGAGAGATTATTCCTTTATCTTTTTTAATAAGATTTTTTTCAACAGCTGCCATTGCCTCTTTAACTCTACTTTCTTTCCCTGCTCCTGATATAACTGACCAAGATTGTGATAGAGAGTCTATAGTACATTCATCATTTTCTATAGAACCTAAAGGAATACCATTATCAAAATAAGCTCTTCTGTACCAACTTCCATCCCAAGCATTCTTCTCTATATTTTCTTTTATAAACTGTGAATATTCCTTATATCTATTCATATTTGCAATATCTTTTTTATAATCACATATATTTATAAATGATTCTAAAATAGTATATAGAAACCATCCAAGCCAAACACTTTCTCCTTTACCTTGATTTCCAACAGTACTCATTCCGTCATTCCAATCACCAGAACCCATTAATGGTATATTGTGTTCTCCAAATTTTAAAGCTCTGTTGATAGCTATTATGCAATGTTCATATATTGTACCCTTTTCACTAGATACAGAAGCTACATTATATCTTTCATCTTCTCCTTCTTTTAATGGTGGTTCTTCTAAATAATTTGTACTTTCATCTAAAATACTATAATCTCCTGTGTTTTTTATATAATCTATAGTTACATAAGGAAGCCATAATAAATCATCTGAAAATCTAGTTCGTATACCACTTTCTACTACTGGATGCCACCAATGCTGAACATCTCCTTCTTTAAACTGTCTTGAGGAGCTGTATATTATTTGCTTTTTAGTTATATCTGGATTTATATAACATACTGCCATTACATCCTGAAGCTGATCTCTAAATCCATAGGCACCTCCTGATTGATAAAAAGCTGTTCTAGCCCATAATCTACATACTATAACCTGATACAAAAGCCATCCATTTAACATTAAATCCATGCTTTTATCTGGAGTTTTTACTTTTATAGTATTAGTAAGTTTTCTCCAATACTCCTTAGTATTATTTAATTCTTCAAAAGCCATTACTTCATTATTATATTTATTAATATTTTCTCTTACATCATCTATGCTGTCTTCTGCTCCCAATATAGCTATTAATACTCTTTCTTCATTAGGTTCTAATGTTATTTTTGAATTTTCAGCCATACAAGGGTCTATACCCGCTCCTACTTCATCATCTAACTTTTTATAATTTAATGCTTTAGGATTTTCTATGGTACCATCAATACCTAAAAATTCTTTTCTATTCCCTGTAAAGGACTCTTCTTTTCCTCCTATTATTTTTAAATAAGCTATAGTTTCTTTAAAACTACTATTATAGGGATTTCTAGAATATATAAAATCTTCTTCATCTAAATAGGTACTTATATATTGAGAACTTAACTGTTTAGATACACCTAAAACTGTTGAAGCATAATAAGTAATAGATATTTCTCTTTTTATATCAGTATTATTTTTAAGTTTTATTAAAGATATTTTACAATTATCCTCCATAGGACAATAACTTGTAATTTCACCAATTATCCCTTTTGTATAATGCTTAAAATTAGAATAACCAAATCCATGATTTATTATATATTTCTCATTATCTCTTATAGGTTTAGGTGTAATACTCCATATTTCTCCTGTGATTTCATCCCTTATATAGACATGTTCGCTTTCTCCATCTATTACTGGATCATTACACCAATTAGTTAATTTATTTTCTCTACTATTTTTATACCAACTATATGATGATCCACTCTCTGACACATGAAATCCAAAATTACCATTAGACATTACATTTACCCATGGTAATGGAGTATTGTTATAGTCTTTTAATACTATGGTATATTCGTTATTTTCTATATCAAATCCGCCTATTTCATTAAAATACTCTAATTTTGGAATTTTAAATTTATATGGTTTAGTAATATATTGCATTTCTTTTTTTTCTAGTAAGTCTAATTCCTTATTCTTATTACTACCTATATCTATTTGTTCTGCTAAAGAGCCCCTATTACAATCTATATACAATCTACATATAGCTCTTAATAAATTTAGAATATCTTCGTTCATAGTAGATTTATTAAATAAAAATATACCTGCTGATTTATTTACATTGTGCATTAATCCGAGAGTATTTATTAAATTTAATATAGAATCTTCTATTGTCTCTATATAAGAACTTTCTTTAGTATTAATTATTATTAAATCTACATTTATATTTTTAAGTTTCCAATACCTATAAGCAGTTAGTAGCTGTCTTATTATGTCTATTCCACTTTCTTTATCTAAAGTAACTAAAACTATAGGATAATCTCCTGATATTCCATAGCTCCAAAGATTTGACTGACCTGATTTTATATATTTTATATACTTCTCTCTTTCTTTCATATTTCTATTTATAAATAATATATTAGATACAATATATTGATACATATTAGCTGCGGTGGATCTTATACCTAAACGTTTCATTTCTAGATTACTATGACTCCATGATAAATTAAAAGCAGTTTTTATATTGTCTATATTTCTATATTTCTCTGCTATTTCTATTCCCTTTTTTTTGGAATGACAAAAAGCAGTTGTATAAGCTATAGTACAATTTTCTTTAGATTTTAATTTTACTCTAACTCTTATACTTATAATAGGATCTAATACTGGCCCTATAGAGTTTTTAAGATTGGTTTCATTATCCATAGCCTTTGGATTATATAAGTTTCTTCCTCTTCCTATAAAGTCTATTCTACTTGTTTCATATTGAAATCCGCCAATTTGTTCACCTTCTACAGCTACAGTTTGTATTACCCAAGGAGATATATCCATTTCACTCCTTTTTCTTCTATTGGCTAAAATACAAAATGGCTCTTCACTAAATTCCGTTTTTACAAATAAGTTACTAAAACTAGGATGAACTAAATCTGTATTATAATTTGCTAATGTAGTCTCACAATAGCTAGTTATTTCTATCACTCTGTCATGGTTACTATTATTTTTTAAATTTATACTTCTTATTTCTGCATCTTCTTCTTGAGAAACTGTAATATTAGTTTCAGTTATTATGTTGCCATCTTCCCTTGAAAAAGTAATTTTATCACTAGAAAACTGTGCCTTGTAATGTTCACCTTCAAATTTACAAGGCTCATAAGTAGCACTCCAATAATTATTAGAATTTATATTTTTTATATAAAAAAATAATCCCCTAGAATCAGAAGTTAAATCTTCTCTCCATCTATAAATAGTAGTATCCTCTTTTTTACTATATCCTCCACCTCTATTAGAAATCATTAAAGAATAATTGCCATTAGATAGTAACCCTACTCTAGGTATATCAGTTTTTGCTGTATTATAGATTCTACTATATTGATTAATATTATTAATTTTCAATTCTGTATTATATTTTTTTATACTTCTATTATAGACAATCCTACTACTTTTTCTTTCTTGCAATAATAATTCTGTAGCCTTAACTTCTGGCTTGTTATGGAATCTGTTTTGAAGTATATTATTATTAATAGTATTATTTAAAGCCATAAGACTCATTCCTTGATGATGTACCATGAAGGATTTAATTACAGCTTTATTCTTTCCTTTAGGTATTCTATTTTTAGTATAATCTACAGCCTCATAAAATCCATATCTATCTAATAGATCACTATCTATCAAATCATTTATATTTTTAATACTTCCAGTTATATCTTGTTGTAATGCTAAGACAGTTGAATAAGGTGATATAACTAAGTCTTTAGATAGTCCCCTTTTTATTCCTATGCCAGGCACTCCAAAAGCCATGTATTGATAGTTTTTATCCCCATCAAAATGATAAAATGCAGACTCTGATATTCCCCAAGGTATATTCTTATTTCTAGTATACAATTGTTGTCCCTTTACAACTGATTTATATGTTTGATCTAACAAAGTCCCTTCATAATTCTTCATTATTAATAAAGGCATAAAATACTCAAACATCGTCCCGCTCCAAGAAGCTAAACCTTTTATTTTTTTACCCATATATGTTATACCTCTACCTAGCGTGATCCAGTTATCTTGTGGAATATCTCCTTTAGCTATGGCAATAAAGCTCGCTTGCCTAGCTTCTGAAGCTAATAAATCATAATAAGAATTTGCTATCTCTCCTGAATCTACATTATAACCTATAGTAAATAAATTCCTCTCCTGATTATATAATAGTTTAAAATCTGTATTTTGAGCCAATTCATCTATTTTTAAGTTTAATCCATATACATTGTGGATTAAATTTCTAATATTATCACTACTAATATTTAAATTATCTACAAAGTTTGAAATCCATTCTCTTTCATAATTGTCTTCTGTTTTTATTTGTTCTAGATTTTTAATAATATATTTTATTTTATTTGGTATCTCTTTTATAGGAACCTCTATAGAAAAACCTCTAATTTCTTCTATTATATTTTTACATATTCCTATATTTTCTATTATTTGATCTTTCCAAGGAATTAATTTTTTAAGTTCCTCAAGAAATTCATTTAAAAAGCCATATAGCTTTTTATTCCAATAAAAATTATTTATATCTATATTAAAATTCTCTAATTCCTTTTGCTTATTTAATATCTTTATAAACATATTATTTATAAAAACAATATCTGGCTCCATTCCTTTTAAAATAAATATCATATTAAAATAAAAATTATCTATATTTTCTTCTTCTTTTAATTCTTCATTAGCTAACTCCAATAAACTCAATAATCCATCAATATTTTTTTCTCCTAATAAAGGTTTGTTTATTATATCCTTCAAAGATTCTTCTGTAAGCCATAAGTATCCTACTAGGTTTCCACTATCTACTGAAGATATATACTTAGGATTTAGGGGTTTACCACTTTTTATATCATACCAGTTATAAAAATGACCTTCATATTTATCTAGTTTATTCATACTAGATACTATATTTTCTAATCTATTTATGAGATTTTCTAATGATATAAATCCTAAATCATAAGCTACGATATTAGAAGTTATACCCATTCCCATATTGGTAGGGGATGTTCTATAAGCTATTCCCTTATAAGGTTGTTCCTGATAATTATCTGGTGCTAACCACTTAGTATGCTCACATACAAAATCTTCAAAATAAGCCCAAGTTCTTCTCGCTATATTAATTAGCAATCCTCTATTATCTTTATTTAAATATACCTTAGTTTTCTTATCTTGACTTACATAGAAAGCTATATAAGGACTAATAGTCCAAATTATACAAGCAGGTACAAGCAATATAGCTACTTCATTTGATGTTCTTATAGCCAAACAAAGTATAATTAAGGCTATTAAGCTACCTACCCACATGCTTTTTATATATCCCTTTATATCCTTTCGTGACATCTTCTCTGCATCTTCTGCTGTTTGCCATTCTAATAAATTCTTTTTACTTATGCAAAGCCTATATGAAGTTCTTATTATTGCATCTAACATAAGATAAGCTTTATGTGGTATAAAAGCGAATATCATAAAAAATTGTTTCAATACATTTTTAACACTTTCTATCCTGCCAGATAAGCCAATCCCTTTACTTGGGAAAATAATAACCTCAGAAACATTGAATAAAATAGGTGCTATAATTGAAAGAAAAGCTACTGTAATCATTTCATCAGTACCATAATAACTAATTAAAGAAATTAATATAAGTATAATTATATTAGGTGTTAAAATACTTCTTCTTAAGTTGTCTATCATTTTCCACTTTGATAATCTATTTATAGCTGTTTTTTTAAATATCCAAGGTATAAGTTGCCAATCTCCTCTAACCCATCTGTGTAGTCTTTTACAGCTTGAATTATAATAAGCAGGATATCCGTCTACTAATTCTATATCTGTAACCAAAGCTGTCCTAACATAAGATCCTTCTAATAAATCATGGCTCAAAACAGAATTCTCTTTTATTTCTCCATTAAGCATAGTATTAAAAGTATCTACATGATATATACCTTTTCCTGTAAATATCCCCTCTTTAAATACATCTTGATAAATATCAGATACAGCCGTACTATAAGTATCTAATCCTACCTGACCAGAAAAAATTTTCGAAAATAAGGTTTTATTAGCATCCTCTACACCTATACTAATTCTTGGTTGCATAAGTCCATATCCATGAACTACTCTCTTTTTTACTTTATCTATTATAGGATTGTTAAGCGGATGCTCCATGGCACCTATTAATCTTTTGGCTGCATCTCTTGGAAGTTTTGTATCTGCATCTAATGTTATTACGTATTTAACCTTTTTTAGGATATTTATATCTCCACTTATAACATTATAACTAGTATTTTTATCTCCACGTATAAGCCTATTAAACTCTTCTAATTTTCCTCTCTTTCTTTCCCAACCCATCCAAGCTTTTTCTTTTTCGTTGTATTTTCTATATCTATTTAAAGCGAAAAATATTTCTTTTTCTTTTGAATACTTATTATTTAATTCTTTTACTCCCTTTAACATTTCTTTTATTATTTCTTCATCATTTTCTTCTTTTTCAATGTTACTATCTTTAAAGTCTCCTAAAATAGCAAAATAAAGATTCTTTTCTTTATTAGCTAAATAATAGACCTCCATATCTTTTACTAATTCTTTAGCTCTTTTTTTACTTCCTATTAATGTAGGTATTACAACCACTGTTGAAGCTTCTTCAGATATACCATTTGTAAATTGTAATTTAGGTATAAAATCTGGCTTAGTCAAATTGTTTAAACTCCAATTTAATATTGATACTACAATTTCACTACTAGGTATTAAAAGTATTATAAACTGTAGCAATGTTGCATATATATTGGTGTATTCTATAGATTTAATAATAAAAAATTCAAATATGAATGTAAAAAATATTATGCTAGTTATATAAGATCTAACTTTATTTCTAATTAAAAAATCTTTTATTTTATCTCTTCCTTCACTTTTTACACCTAATACTTTTTTAAGTAATCTAACACCTTTTTCTTCTACTATGTAATATCCTACATGTCTTTTATAATTATCTTCCTCGATTTGAGATTTAAATTGCTTTGCACACTGTATACTCTTCTTAGCTATATAGCTTTCTGGAAGTTTTAATTTTCTTGAAAGTCTTTCTATTTTATTTCTGTAAAAGTTTTTAGACGGAAAATCCATATCACTATAAACTTCTAAAGGATCTTCCTTTAATATTTGTTCAATAACACTAACATTTTGAAATATATTTTTCCAATTAATAGCTTCTATCTCTCTTAGTCCATTTATACAGTTCCCCATAACTATTTGTTGTTTAGATTGTTTTCTATATCCTAAATTTATTATATTATCTATATTTTTTTCTCTTATATCTAATTGTTCTTTTATAAATAAATTTAATTTTTCTTCTTTTATTCCATTATCATTTATTATATTTATAAATGTTTCTATAAAATAAGAACTAACATTTATTCCTTTATTCTTTAATTCATCAATAGTTTTTTCTATGTTTCCGTCATTGTAATTTTTAATTATTTTATCTGCTAATTCTTCCCCTCTTTTTCTCTCTCTTTGTATATATGTTATTTCTTCTGTTATTATGGCTATTTTTTGTATTAAAGCTATCCTTAACATTATAGGCAAAGCCCATACTTCTGAACTAGTCAATATATTATTTTTCTGATATTGATTTATAAATTTTATTATAAAATCCTTATTCATGTTTCCATGTAAATTGTGTATTATAGCTAAAGCTAAATGATACACTCTAGGATAACATTTCATTATACCTTTATTTATAACAGGTAATTTTACATAATAAGAAGATGGCATATTCTTTTTTATATCTTTGTACTGTTTTTCTATAAGATATATATTGTCTAATAGCCATTCTCCAGCAGGTACAGTCATATTTATATCTTCATCTAAAGATACTATGTATTTATAATTGTTCATTATTCTCTCATAACTTTTATCTAAACTTTCCAAAACTAATTTTCTACATTTTCTATTAGATACTATACTATGAAATTCTGAAATATCTTCTGCAAATTGTCCTAAATTTTGTTTGTCTTCACTAAAAAATATATTATTTATATCATCTATTAAACTCTCTTTATTTTCTCTATTCCTATATATTAAATATATTAAAATAATTATTACAATCAAACTTATAAAAATTGGTATAAATACTGTCATAAGAACTCATCCTTTCCTTATCAAGAGTATGCCTAATTTAGTATTTCCAATTAATATAAAAATATTACAGTTAAAACTAAGCTATAAGCTATGATTAATTACAGTGCTTCTGCTACCAATATATAATTAATTAAATAAAAAAATCTTATTAAGTCAATTCAAATTTAACTTAATAAGATTTTTTATTTATCACTACTAAAAAATATTTATTTTAATAACTATATTATTTTTGATGAATATTTTACACTTCATTTTGTATTAAATTTTCATAACTTTGTCTTCTACAGACTAATTTTGTTTTATCATTATTAACAAAAACTACAGATGGTAATAAAGCTTTATTATAATTACTTGCCATAGAATATCCATAAGCCCCTGTATTTAATATTGCAAGCAAATCATTAGTTTCTACTATTGGTAGCTTTGCGTTATTTATAAGTACATCACCTGACTCACAACATTTTCCCACTATTTTTACTTTTTCTACCAAATTATCTAAGACTTTATTACACACTACACATTCATACTCTGATTTATATAATGCAGGTCTTATATTATCTGTCATTCCTCCATTTACAGCTACATATTTAGCTACATTAGGAATTTCTTTAATAGAACCTACAGAATATAATGTAACTCCTGAATTTCCTACTATGGATCTACCTGGTTCTATTGTTAAAATAGGTTTTTTTATTCCTATTTTCTTTGAAAAATTTTCTACTTTATTTAATATAATTTTGCAAAACTCCTCTATTTCTTTAGGTTTATCCCCCTCCTTATAATATATTCCAAATCCACCGCCTAAATCTAATTCTTCTATTTCTATATTTAATTCTTTATTAATTCTCTTTATTAATTTAAGCATTATTTCTATTTCTTCTTCATAGGGTTTTGTTTCAAATATCTGGGAACCTATATGACAATGAATTCCTACAAATTGCAAGTTTTCTAATTCATAAGCTTTTTTTACTGCTTTAATAGCCCCATTATCTATTAATGTAAATCCAAACTTAGAATCTATTTGACCAGTTTTAATATACTCATGAGTATGCGCCTCAATACCTGGAATTATTCTTAAAATTACCCTTTGCTTCATACTCTTACTTTTACAGGCAGTATTTATTATATCTAACTCCTGAAAATTATCTACTACAAAAGTTCCAATGCCTAAATCTATAGCCATTTCTATTTCTTCCATAGTTTTATTATTACCATGAAAATATATCCTTTCCATAGGGAACCCACTTTTATAAGCAGTAAATATTTCTCCTCCTGATACTACATCTAAAAAAAGACCTTCTTCTTTTACCAAATTACACATAGCTTTAGTAAGAAAAGCTTTCCCTGCATAAGCTACTTTATTTTTTTCTATATTAAATGAAGTTATATACCTTCTACAATTATCTCTTATAAGAGTTTCATCCATTACATATAAAGGTGTTCCAAATTTTTTAGCTAAGTCTAAAGTATTTATTTCACCTATACATAAATTATTGTTCCTTATATTCATACTTCCAAATAGTTTCATACTCCCACATCCCACTTATAAATTAAATTCTTTTGCCACTAAATTTATAGCATTTATCTTATCTTCTACTTTTATTGCACAAGTAATTCTTATTTCTGAAGTTGTTATCATTTTTACTTTTATATTATTATCACTAAAAATTTTTAACATTTTAGCTGCTACACCAGATGTATTTTTCATTCCCAATCCTACTATAGAAAATTTAGTTAAGTTTTCATCAATTTTTATTTTGTCCTTTGATGCATAATCATTTATTATTTTCATGCTATCTTGTAAATCTTCTTTTGGTATAGTAAAAGATAAACTTGTTTTACCATTTATAGGTGCTATTTGGCTTATCATGTCTACATTTATTCGCTTCTGAGCTAATTTACTAAATATATCTGCTATTATATTTATACTATCTTTTATATCTTCAATTGTTATTGCAACATCCTCATCACTAGTTGCTAATCCGGTTACTGATTTTATTTCCATATTCATATTATTCATCCCCCTAATAACTGTTCCCTTAATATTGCTATTACTTAATCCCACATAAATAGGTATATTATATTTCTCAGCTAATTCTATAGATCTTGAATGCATAATCTGTGCTCCTAGACTAGATAGTTCCAACATTTCTTCATAATCTATATAATCTAATTTTTTAGCTTCATTATATACTCTCGGATCTACACTATATATTCCATCTACATCTGTATATATTTCGCATATAGCATTATTTAATTTTGCTGCTATTGCTACTGCTGAAGTATCAGAACCACCTCTTCCTAAAGTTGTTATATTGCCATCACAATTTATTCCCTGAAACCCTGCAACAACGACAACCTTTCCTTCTCTTAAACTTTTATCTATCTTTTTTTTATCTATATCATTTATTAAAGATTTTCCATGTTGTCCATTAGTACTTATATTTATTTGGTAAGCAGTATAACTTATAGCACTTTCTCCTAATTCCTTAATTGCCATAGATAAGAGTGATGCTGATACCATCTCCCCTGTAGAAATTAATGCATCCAATTCTCTTTTATCTGGTCTATTACTTATATCTTTAGCTAAATTTATAAGATTATCTGTAGTGTGCCCCATAGCAGAAACAACAACTACTATATCATTTCCTTCTTTTTTTCTTTTTACAATAGACTTGGCTACATTCTTTATTTTTTCCACTGTTGCTACGGATGTACCTCCATATTTTTGAACAATTATTCCCATATATATCCCCCTTATTTATAAATAAAATATTTCAATTTAAAATTTAATAAATATATCAGCTTATGTATTTTGTAAAATAAAAAATAATGCAACAAAGGAACACCTTTGCTGCATTATTCAAATAATATAAATAAATAATTTGCAACTTCCGTGTACCTATGTAGCTCTCCACTTTTTCAAGTGACAGCCTTACATATATTCTATGCAAAGCCAGGAAAAATTTTTGCAAGACTTCTTCCTTCGGCCATAGTCCCTTTCTTTATTCCTCACAGTCTGCCGACTAAGAATAAATACTGATAATTACAGCGCCTCTCCATAAGTAGCTTTTATTTAATTGAATTTTTATTAGTTTAACATGAATAATAAAACTAATCAATAGCTATTTATTATTTTTATTTTAAAGTATAAAATTTCTTCAGTGATTCTATCATGTAAACCTGATCTTTTACTCCTCCAAGTTCTCTGACAGAATGCATGGCTAAAAGTGCAGTACCTACATCCACAGAATCAATATTTACATGAGTTGAAGATATAGGTCCAATAGTAGATCCGCCTCTTTCATCAGATCTATTAACGAATTTTTGTACTGGCACCTCAGCCAAATTACAAATTTCTTCATATACAGATATAGAATATACATCAGAAGTATAGCTTTGATTTGAATTAATTTTTATAACTGGTCCTTTATTTATTATAGGTTTATTCGTTGGATCAGCCTTTTCTTCTCTATTTGGATGAACTGCATGAGCAGAATCACAAGATATCATAAAAGATTTAGAAAGAGTTCTAAAATAATCTTCTCTATCTTTTCCTAATCCTATAACAATTCTTTCTATAATACTTGAAAGTAATGGAGAATCTGCTCCTTGTTTTGTAGAACTACCTACTTCTTCGTTATCAAAACAAACTAACATTTGAGTTGAATATTCTATATCACTTTCTAACAAAGCATTTAATCCTGCATGAACCATAGACAAATCATCTAATCTAGGAGAAGATATAAATTCATCATCTATGCCCATAATACATCCTTTTTCAAATTCATATAATAATAATTCAAAATCTAATATATCAGATTTTTTTACATTTAACTCCTTACATAATATCCTTAATAAATAATCTTCTTCCTCTAATTTTTCATTTATCAATCCTAAAATAGGTAACATATCTTTTTGTTTATTTAATTCATAACCTTTATTAACATTTCTATTCATATGAATAGCTAAATTAGGTATTATAAGTATTGGTCTTTTCACATTAACAAGCTTCATTTCAGTATTAAATGGGTTTTTACCCCTTACTGTAACTCTTCCCGCTAAAGATAAAGGCCTGTCCATCCAAGTATTTAATATAGGACCTCCATATACTTCTGTATTTAATTTTATATAATCTCCTTTAGAAAACATTTGTGGATTTGGTTTTATTTTAAATGTTGGTGAATCAGTATGAGCCCCTACTATTCTAATACCAGAATCCTCTATTTCTTTATTTCCAATACAAAAAGCTATAATGGCAGATTGATTTTTTATAGTATAATACTTTCCACCTTTTACAAGATTCCATTTTTCACTGTCTTTGAGTTCTTCATAATGATTGGAATCAAGCATATATTTCATATTGTTTACAACATGAAAAGGCGAAGGACTATCATATATAAAATTTAAAAGATTCTGAGATATTTTTAAATAACTATTCACAAAAACACCACCTACTTATATTTTATATTAATTATACCAAATAAGCTCATAAATATTATATATGTATTATATTATTAATAACCGGATTAACCCCCTTATTTTCCACAATATATAAATAATTCTACCATTTTCTTACAATTACGCTCTTACCTCAATATTAGTTAGTTGTACTTCACAATAAATATGATAAAATTTGTTTTAAATACATACCAATTACTTGATATCCAATTTTCTAAATATCAATTTGTTTTTTCCCTGAACATTTTTTCACTTACAAGTTTTGTTTCTTTAATTAATTATTTAATAAGTTATTTAAAAAATCATAATCTGTGCACCCTCTATTTTTATAACAATTATTCTATCATTTTTATGGAATTTACACAGATTATTTTATACTCTTAAAAATCCGCAACTTTAAAATCTTAATTGTACAATTTATTCAATTTAATATATTTTAAATAACTACACGTAAATATTTTGATATAGCAAACTAAACTTTGTATACAATTATTATCTATAATACTTTATACCTACATAATCATCTTTTAAAATAACCTTACCAACTATCTTAGCTGGAGTTCCACAAGCTACGCTATAATCTTCAATATCCTTATTTACAAAACTATTGGCTCCTATTATACATCTTTTCCCAATCTTTACTCCATGTTTTATTATACTCATACTTCCTATATAAGTATTTTCTAAAATTGTTACATCTCCTTTTACTAAATCTTTCTTTCCCCCACTTACAACCCTTAAACATGAATCATGAGTATATATTTGTACTCCTGTTGAAATATCGCAGTTATCTCCAATGGTAATTTTCCCATTTATGGCTTCAATCATAGTAAAAGGACCAATCCAAACATTATTTCCTATTTTAACATCTCCCATTATTACACTGGTGTCATATATACTAGATCCTTCTCCTGCTTTTATTAAAGCTGCTTTCTCCCATCTATCATATAAAAGTTCATTGGTTGGAAGTATCCTGTTAAAATTTTTTTTCATTTCTAAACGTTCTTCATCTAAATATTTCTTTAAATACTCCTTGATTTTCTTATTATCCATATATCCATCTCCACCATGTTATTAATATATATTTCACCTATATTAATTTAATTAATACTTTTAATTATTTCTCCATTAATTCTTATTAATTACAAATATAATCCTTTAGTTTACTTACTATATAATCGATTTCATTATCCTTTATTCCTACATAGACAGGTAATGCTAATCCTTGCTCCCACGCAAAAATCGATTTTTTAAATTCTTTATCATCATAACTATATTTTTTCTTATAATAATCTTGTTCATGAACTGCATAAGCTCCAATATTTGTTTCTATACCCTTTTCTTTTAAATTTTTTATAAGAGAATCTCTATTTATAGTTTTATTTAGAAGTATATGATAAGTTTGCCAAATATGTTTACTATATTCTTTTTCTCTTGGTAAAATTATTTCTTTTATATTGTATAATCTTTCGTTATATTTATTAACTATCATTTTTCTAGCTTTATTTATTTTATCTAATTTTTTAAATTGGGCAACTCCAATAGACCCTTGTATATTGGTCATCCTATAATTAAGGCCAGCAAATATAAATTTGGGTGTTTCATGACAATAATCCATACCATGATTTCTTATAGCTCGTATTTTTCTTGCAAATTCATCATTGTTAGTTACAACTATACCGCCTTCGCCAGTTGTTATTGATTTTCTAGGATGAAAGCTAAAACATCCTAAATCTCCTATAGTACCTATTTTTTTATTTTTATACTCAGCACCTAAAGCACATGCTGCGTCTTCTACTACCCTTAAACTATACTTCGATGCTAAATCCATTATTTTATCCATATTTGACACTTGTCCGAATTCATGTACTGGAATTATTACTTTTGTATTATTATTAATTTTATTTTCTATCTTATCTGTATCAATACAAAAATCATCCAAATTTATATCTACAAAAATACTTTTAGCTCCCATATTCTCCACCACATTTGATGTAGCTGGAAATGTAAAATCCGGTACTATAATTTCATCGCTAGGTTTAATATCTAGTGCAATTAAAGATAAATGTAAGGCTGCTGTTCCATTGCTCACAGCTATAGCATGCTTAACATTCAAATATTCCTTTATCAAATTTTCAAATTCTTCTACTTTATTCCCTTGCACCAGATATCCTGAATTTAAAACATCTTTTATTTCATTCATCTCATTATCATCAATAAAAGGTACTGATAATCTAATCATTATCTAAATTCCTCCTATACCATTTTATTGTTTCTTTCAACCCTTTTTCTAAATCATATTTAGGCATAAATCCCAAAATATTTTTAGCCTTATCTATACTTGGTATCCTTAGTTCAACGTCAACATAATTTTTAGGAATATATTTAATTTTAGAATTTGATTTTGAAATATTTTTTATAAGTTTAGCTAACATACTTATGGTAATTGTTCCTCTTGGATTGCCAATATTAAAAGAATTTCCTATTGCATGATCATTTTCAAGACAAAGCATAATTCCATTTATAAAATCTTCTATATAGCACCAAGATCTAATTTGATCACCATCCCCATGGATATTAATATCTTCATTTTTTATAGCTCTTGTTACAAACTGATGTATAGCCCCTTCACCTACTTGTCCTGGACCATATATATTAAATGGTCTAACTGAAACAGTAGGTAATTTATACTCTTTATAATAACTATACGTTAAATGTTCTCCTGCTAATTTACTTATGGAATATGTCCACCTTGCTTCTCCTACAGGGGCCAAATTTGTATTAGAAGTTTCTTCCACCTTATATGCATAAGATCCAAAAACTTCTGATGTTGAAAAATCTACAAATCTTTCTAGAAATTCCTCACAATTTTTTAAAGCTTCTAGAATATTAAATGTACCTATTGTATTCACTTTCATAGTATTAACAGGATTTTTTATAACTGTATCTATTCCTGCAATAGCTGCTAAATGAACAACTATGTTAGGTTTTATTTTCACTATAGTTTTTTTTAAATTATCAAAATCTAATACATCTCCTTGTATAAGTTTTACATTAGAATAGTTCAGCAAATTAGTATCTTTTATAGAATTTCTATTAAGATTATCGTATAGCCATACTTTATTATTTTTACATAGCTCTTCACATAGCTTTGTTCCTATAAAACCTGCTCCACCTGTTAATAAAATCTTTTTATTTTTAATCACCAAAATTCCCCCATAAAATTATTTATATATATGAATTAACTGTTTAGCTATTTTATTCATATCATGATATTTTTTGGTATACTCTATTCCTTTTTTAGATATATCATATAAAATATGCTTATTGTTTAATATATACTCTAATTTTTGTTCTATGTTACTTGGATTAGCAGATATTAGTGGAATATCCTCTGAATAATTATTTTTCATATAATCGCTTATATAGCAAACTACGGGTTTCCCCATACACATACATTCTATAGAAAACAATCCATAACTTCCTCCCAATATCTGATCAACTATTAAGTCTGCTTCTCTATAAATTTTTTTTGCTTCTATATGAGGAACCTTTTCTACTAATTTAAAATCAAAATTATATTTTTTCTTTAAGTTATCTATTGCTTCAATTATATATTTTGTTCCTTTACATTCTGCATTTGTTGGAGCATGAACAATAAAAAACTGATTATTTTCATAATCATTAACCATTGGCTTATATTCACTAATATCTATGGCCTGGGGTATAAAATATACATTTTTATAACATCCGTCAATATACCCGTATAACTCCTTATCAGCAACAATACAATTATCTATATATTTTGCACATAAATCTATTTTCTCCCTAATATGTTTTTCATTTTTTGTTTTTACTTTAATATATTTATTTATCTTTACAGCTTTAGAATATTGCCTTATTTCTGAACCCCAATAATTCATAAAAACCTTTTTATTTATTTTCTTTAATATCTTTATATCTATTAAGTTTGCCCAAAGAGTTGATCCAAAGAAAAAATGAAATACATCAAATTGAGAAATTAATTTAGATAGATGTTTAATTATTGTATTATTATCACCATACAACTTAAAATCAGAACTATTATAATTAATCCAATTAGGATAATAATTTAAAGTAAATGATTCTACCCCTTGTTTCCTAAGGGCTTTTGAATATGTGGTCATTTGATTTGCAATTTCCATAGTTCCAAATAAAACTTTTAGATTTTCTTTTACTTTTGGCTTCTTTGTAGTGACATAATTTTCTACTTTTAAATCTAAATCAGGATGCATGAATTGATCGACAACAAATTTTTCTGTTTCCATATTGTATTGCTTAATTTTTTCTATAGTTTCTAAATCACTATTTCTATACTCTAGTTTATAAATTTTATCTTCTATAGACTTCTCTAGAATTTCATTTTCGCAATAAAACAGAGCTTTTCTATACTCTATTAAAGAATTAAATATTTGCTTTTTTTCTTCATAACCTACAGCTAAATTATATGCTTCATTAAACTCATTCACTTTTTTTATTCCTTTCCTATGAATATTTATCCTACATATTCATAATATTATTGTTATATATAATTAGTGAGGAATATCTTATAAAAAGTATCTATAAAAATCAATTTCAAAACAAAATTTAATTTGATTATTTTGTATATACTCATTCAAATACTATATATAATCTTTTAAAATAAATAATTTTTTTAAAAATCCCGAAAATATAAAATAAGAAAAAGTTTATATGTTATAATACATAATGAATTCTATTAGAATTTATTATTCTAAACTTGGCAGGTGTTTTCTATGTTTACTAGATTTCTAATAACAAAATTTATTAAAAATCATAACGATGTTAATAACAGAAAAGTAAGAGATGCTTATGGATATTTAGCAAGTATTGTAGGTATACTATGTAATATCATATTATTTATAACCAAGTTATCTATAGGATTAATTTCAAATAGTATAGCTGTTATAGCCGATGCATTCAATAATTTATCTGATGCAGCTTCTTCTATAATTACATTTTTAGGTTTCAAACTTGCTTCAAAGCCAGCAGATAAAGAGCATCCTTTTGGTCATGGCAGAATAGAATATTTGTCTGGATTTATAGTATCTTTTATGGTTTTATTAGTTGGTGTAGAATTTATTAAATCTTCTTTCAATAAGATAATTCATCCAACTTTAGTTAAATTTCAACTTATACCATTTGTTATTCTTATCCTATCTATTCTTATAAAGCTATGGCTAAGTATTTTTAATAAATCTATAGGTAATAAAATAGATTCAAATGCTTTAAAAGCTACCTCTTTTGATGCGCTAAGTGATGTTATTGCTTCATTTTTTGTAGCATTATCTTTGATTATAAGTAAATGGATATCAATACCCTTAGATGGATATTTCGGAATTGTAATTTCACTTTTTATATTATACTCTGGTATAAGTTTAATAAAAGAAACATTAAGTCCAATACTTGGAGAAGCTCCAGATTCAAAGCTTGTAAATGAAATTATAGATAATATTATGAGAAATGATTTAATAATGGGTGTACATGATTTAATAATACACAATTACGGGCCAAGACGATATATGGCGTCAATTCATGCAGAAGTTCCTTCAAATGAATCTATTGTTAAAATTCATGAAGTTATAGATAAAGCTGAAAATGAAATATCTAAAAAATTAGATCTTCTTCTAGTTATTCATATGGATCCTATTAATGTAGATAATAAAGAAATAGCTTATACTCGTAAAGAAGTTGTTAAAATTCTAGAAGAATTTTCTATAATAAAATCTATGCATGATTTTAGAATGGTTGGCGAAGATGAATATAAAAATCTAATATTTGATATAGTAATAGATCATTCTTTTAAGCTTACTTCTGAATTGGAAAATCAACTAAAAAAAGATATAGATAACTGTATAAAAAAGTTACATCCTAAATATAATACAGTTATAACTATAGATAGAGATTTTTATTAACTTAATTTTTTATTTAATATATAAATACTCTAAAATATATATATGAAAACTTTCATTAGTATACAAAATTATGTTTTGTGCATATTATATATAGTGATTTTAATTAAGGAGTTGATTTTTTTGAAAAATCCATCAAAACACTTCTTTGCTGGCAGTAATACAGCTGAAGGTTTTTACTCTCTCTTTAATAATATAATAGATATTAATGATGCTAACAGAATTATATATTTAAAAGGTGGGCCTGGTACCGGGAAGTCTTCACTAATGAAAAGTATTGCCGATTTCTTTATAAAAAACAACTATACTGTGGATTTTTTTCATTGTTCTTCAGATAGTAACTCTTTAGACTCTATAAAAATAAAAGAATTAAAAATAGCTATGGTAGATGGAACTGCTCCACATATGTTAGATCCTAAAGTTCCTGGCGCTATAGATAAAATAGTAAACTTAGGGGATTTACTAGATGAAAATAAATTAAAAAAACATAAAAACGAAATAATAAAAATAAGTAATGAAATAAGCGAAACCTTCAAAAGAGCATATAGATACTTAAATGCAGCTAAAGCTATACATGAAGATTGGAGCGTCTTAAACTGTAATGCTAAAAATCATGGCAACCTATATAAATTAGAAAAAGAATTAAAAACTAATCTATTTAAAGAAAATATATATAATGATTCTATAGGTAAAAAAAGACATCTATTTATTAGTGCTATCACTCCTGAAGGAATAGTAACTCACACAGATAGCATATATATTGATATTAAAAATATATATGTTTTAAATGGAGCTCCAGGCACTGGTAAAACAGAAATATTAAATAATATAAGTAATGAAGCGCTTAATAAAGGTTTATGTGTTGAATATTACCATAATCCTTTAATTCCAAATATTCTAGAACACATTGTAATTCCAGAAATTAATTCTGCAATTGTAACCTCTAATGAAATTAATAAACAATTTTTAGATGGTGAACAAATTTATATGGATAATTTGTTAGATTTATCTATTTTAAACTCCAATAGAAATAAAATAAATGAAGATAAGGAATTATTTTATAAACTTATAAACAAAGCTACTGATATACTTCACTCTGAAAAAAGTATTCATGATGATCTAGAAAAGTATTATGTTGATAATATGGATTTCTCTAAAATACCACAAATTAGAGAATCCATAATAAACGACTTTTTAAGTTTTAAAACAGATTAACCTAATTGTAGTTTTTATCCGATGACTACACACTCTAATAATCCCATTTTTTTCAAAATGGAAGTAAAGAACGGCTATGTCCTTGGATAACCATTTCCCCTAAAGGATAACGACTTCTAAGTAGTAAAACTCCTAAGAATTCTGTTAATAAGCTTTAGTGTGGGTAAAAATCTCCTCTAAAGCCAAGAACTTTGTTTATTAGCATCATTATTACTATGTAATTAAAATTATATGAAAGATAAAAAAGTCTTATAAATTTAAATATAATTCGGAAAATTTCATAAAAATAAAGAACTCACAAGTCATTAAGAGTTTGTTTTTATACTCTCTTAATAATTTAGGAGTTCTTTTTATTAAAAATATTATTAATTACAACTTACAATATAAAAATATTTAATTTAATACTTTTATATAATTCATCCACATTACTAATGAAAACTTATCCACATTGTTTATAACTTTTCATAATTTTTGTGTACAACTACCATTTCGTGTAAAGCTCTTGTAGCCATTATATATTTTAAATTGTCCCCTATATTATTTGAATCTACTATTAAAATAGTTGCATCAAATTCTAATCCTTTTGATAAATAAGAAGGAATTATTATCTTACCACCAGAATAAATTATATCTTCTCTTTCTATTAAATTAATATACATTTCCTTTTTTAATTCTGCGCCTATAGCCTTTCCATCTTCTAATTTAGTAGCTATAATTGCAATATTTTCATATCCTTTATTCTCTAAATAACTTAAATAATATTTAACATTGTCTATTACTTCATTTGTACTCTTTGCTGCTACTTCTTTTACAGTTTCTCCCTCTCGTACTAAAGGAACAATCTTATTTGTATTTAAATATTTATTTGCATACTCCATAATTTCTTTTGTTGATCTATAGCTTTTATCCAAATTAAAATACTCTACATCAACTCTATCAAAGACAGAATCTAAGCATAACATAGGAATTTCATTATTGCAAGGCAATGTTCTCTGATTAACATCTCCTACTATAGTTATAGACTCGCAATCTGTAAGTTCCTTTAATACTACAAACTGTAAAAATGAATAATCCTGTGCTTCATCTATTACTATATGTTTTATTTCCTTCTTATATCTTAAGTCCTCTAATTTTATTTTTAAATATAACATAGCTATAATATCATCTAGTGTAAGCTCTTTATTATTATTAAATTCATTATATATATCTAAAACCTGTGGATTATTAAGCCATACTAATGATTTTTTCAGTTTCATAGATTCTTTTACTATGTTTATTATATTATTTTTTCTTTCAAACTCTAGATTATTTTTATTCAGTTCTAATTCTTCCTCTGATAGATTCTTTATTTTTTCTTCATATTGCTTTTGTATTTCATATACTTTTTTGTTTCTTACATCTCTTATTTTAGAAAATACTATTCTTTTTACCTTTTTGCTTCTTTTAAATAATGGCATATATTTGTAATAAGAATACAACATTTCATCTATTTCTTTTTTATCTATAGCAATTTCATCCATTAATACTACATCTTTTGTAATAAATATATTTTGTTCTAAAGTTTCTATAAAACAATCTAAATCATTCATATATTTTTTAGATTGTTTGTATATTATATCCTTTATAAATTTATCATCTTTTTCTATAAGCCTTTTTATATAGTCACCATATTCTAAAAAATCATTTATAGGTAATAAATCTTCTATAAAATCCTTAAAGGTAGTTTGTTTAACTCCATTTTCTCCTAGGCTTGGTAGTACATCAGATATATAGTCCACAAAAATATTATTAGGACCTAATATCAATACCTTGTCTTGTATTTGCTTTCTATAATTGTATAATAAGTATGCTACCCTATGCAAAGCAATAGTAGTTTTACCACTGCCTGCAACACCATTTACGATTATAGCTTTATTTTTAGGCTGTCTAATTAAGTTATCCTGCTCTTCTTGTATAGTCATAACTATATCCTTTAATTTTTCTTTGGTATTCTCACTTAAAACCATTTGAAGAACATCATCTTTTACATCTAAAACTGAATCAAACATGCCTTTTAAAATGCCCTTACGAATAACATATTGTCTTTTAGATTTTACATCTACCTCTATTTTGCCTTCTGGTGATTCATAGGCTATATTGCCTAATTTTCCTTGATAAAAGATTTGACATATAGGGGCTCTCCAATCTACAGTAAAAGGTCTATAATTACCTGTTTCTAGAAATCCATATCTACCTATATATATATGATCTTCATCACCATCATCTACAAAGTTAACTTTCCCAAAGTAAGGATTTTGTTCTAGCAATGTAAGCTCTTTTAGCTTTTTGTCTATAAAGCCATACAGCTTTTCTTTTAAAAATCTTTCATGATCAAAATATTCTGCTACTTTATCTTCATCCTTTTTATCTTCTTCTAAAAATTCTTTTCTATATTCTACTATATCTTTTACTATATCTTTTCTTTTATCTAAATATATTGCTGTTTCTTTTCTTATTTTATCTATTATAAAATCTAAATATTCTCTTTCCATACCTAGTTCTATATATTTATCCATGGAATTATTTATACTATTATTATCCATAAACTGTTATATTACCTCTCTCCATTCCGTTTTATTATTCTATAGATGAAATATCGGACGTATCATTTACATTCTTAGTCTGAACTACAGATTCATCTATATCTTTTTCATCTGATACTTGACCATTTATTTCATTTTCATTGTTTTTGTCTTTTAAAACTTCTTCTTTTTCATCTACCTGACTTTTCTTTTCTGTAGGTTCATCTTCGCCTTTAACCATTGCCATAAATTCATCTCCCATAAGGGTTTCTTTTTCTAATAATTTTTCTGTTATTTTATTTAGTAATCCTTCATTTTCTTTTAACATTCTTTTTGCTTTTTCATGGCATTCTTTTATTATATTTAAAGCTTCATCGTCTATTATAGCTGCTGTTTCTGCACTACAATTTTGAACTGGCCTTCCATCTAAATACCTATTTTGAACAGATTCTAAAGCCATCATATCAAATCTATCAGTCATTCCATATACAGTAACCATACTTCTAGCAGTTTGAGTAGCTCTTTCAATATCATTAGCAGCTCCTGTAGATATAGAATTAAATATAACTTCTTCTGCTGAACGACCACCTAACATAACTGTTATTTTATCTAACATCTCTTCTTTGTTTATTAAATACTTATCTTCTGTCGGAAGTTGCATAGTATACCCTAACGCTCCCATAGTTCTTGGAACAATAGTTATTTTATGCACTGGATCAGCATTTGGAAGTAAAGCTGCTATAAGAGCATGACCAACTTCATGAAAAGCGACCTGTTTCTTTTCCTGAGGAGATAAAATTCTATCCTTTTTCTCCTTACCTGCAATAATAACTTCCACTGCTTCTTCCAAATCTTCTTGTATTACTTCCTGTCTACCATTTTTAACAGCTCTTAAAGCTGCTTCATTTATTATATTAGCTAAATCAGACCCTACTGCTCCTGGAGTACTTTTTGCAATAGATGAAATATCAACTTCTTTTGATATTTTGACACCTTTAGAATGAACTTTTAATATATCTTCTCTTCCCTTTAAATCTGGTCTATCAACTATTACTCTCCTATCAAATCTACCAGGTCTTAAAAGAGCTTTATCTAATATCTCTGGTCTATTAGTAGCAGCTAATATAACAACACCCTTAGATGAATCAAATCCATCCATTTCTGCTAACAATTGATTTAATGTTTGTTCTCTTTCATCATTACTACTCATAGCATTATCTCTGCTCTTACCTATAGCATCTATTTCATCTATAAATATTATACAAGGGGCTTTTTCCTGTGCTTGTTCAAATAAGTCCCTTACTCTAGCAGCTCCCATACCTACAAACATTTCTACAAAACTTGAACCAGATAAAGAAAAGAAAGGAACCTTTGCCTCTCCAGCAACTGCCTTAGCTAATAAAGTTTTACCTGTTCCTGGTGGCCCTACAAGTAATGCACCCTTAGGAAGCTTAGCCCCTATTTCTGTATACCTTTCTGGCTTATGTAGAAAATCTACAATTTCTACCAAGGATTCTTTCGCCTCATCCTGCCCTGCTACATCATCAAAAGTAATTCCGGTTTCGTTTTCAGCATATATTTTAGCTGTGTTTTTTCCAAAAGACATAACACCGCTGCCCATTTTTTTATCTAATTTACCAAATAACATTCTTCCTATAAACATAAATATTATTATAGGAATAACCCAATTAAAAATAAAACTTTTTATAACTGAATTCTCTTGAGGAACACCACCATATTTAACATGAGAAGCTTCTAATTTTTTTACTAAATCAGGATCGTATATTGACTCTGTATACATTACTTTCTTTTTTTCACCCTCAGCAATCTTAGGATGAATTATTATTTTATCCCTTGTCAATTCAACTTCTTCTATCTTATTCTGATTCAAATATTTTACAAATTCACTGTATTTTATATGATCAGACTTTATATTTGTTACATAATCATTAAGCATATATACTATTAATGCTACTGCTATAGCATAATAAGCAAAATACTTTATTTTGTTTTTGTCGAATTTATTGTTTTTAGACATAATTTTTCCTCCATTTTGTATTAAATAAATTTACGCCTTAAATACATAGTATATTCTATCATACTTATAAAAAAATAAATATAATTTTTCTCCTCTATAAATACTATTACATTTTTATTATTATTGCCATATTCTTATTTAGAATAATCTTAAATTTATTATTAAATATTTGTTACAAAAAATATTTAATAATAAATTTAATAAAAAATTATATATATTTTCCCTTTCTATACTTTTAATTGTATTTTATAAAGAACAATATATGTATTTCTTTTTATATTATGTATGTGGTTTCTAGAATATATAATAATGTAGTATTATAAACTTCTACAGATAAATAAAAGATATGAGCAAATATTATATATTTATCTCATATCTTTTTTTGTAAATAACTATAAAACTATAAATATATTATTTGGCTAACTCATATATAGCATGTCCATATATTTTAGCGTTTAATATTAAGTCTTCAATCTTTATATATTCATTCTTTTTGTGAATTATATCTGGATCTCCTGGGAAAATCGGTCCAAAAGCAACCATATTGGGCATATCTTTTGCATAAGTTCCTCCACCTATAGCCAATAATGTTGGTTCTTTTCCTGTTTGTTCTTTATATACTTTTTGTAATGATTTTATTAATTTATGTTCAGCATTGAAATATAAAGGAGGTAGATTTTCAAAATTTTCTTTTTCTATTTCTATTCCTGTTCCTTCTATTTTCTTATTGAATCTTTCCATAAGATCTTCTGCTTTATATGTAACAGGATATCTTATATCTAATGCCAATCTTAGTTCATCATTGTTCATAGATACAATTCCAACATTAAAGCTTGTTTTACCTGAAGGTTCATCCTCTAAGCATACTCCAAAAGATTTACCATCAGTTTCATTTGCTACATTATTATTAAAGAATCTAATAAATTGTAACTCATCACAATGACCTAATGGAAGGTCTGCTAAAAATTTAAACATTTGCATTATAGCATTTTTGCCGATTTCTGGTGTACTTCCGTGAGCAGCTACACCAACAGATTCAACTACAACTAGTCCTTCTTTTTCTTTTGCTTTTAAGTCTATCCCATTTTTATTTGCGCAATATTCTACAGATTTTATTATCATATCTGGATCTGGACATTCTATACCAGCTTCACAATAATCTGGCACGATATTGGGTGCATCTCCACCTTTAACATATTTTAACTTAATCTGCTTATCACTTTTAGTTTCTAATTTTTTTACCACATCAAATCTTGTAATTCCTTTTTCAGCATAGATTATTGGATATTCAGCATCAGGAGTAAAACCAAGTATCGGAGGTTTTTCCTTTGCTAAATAATGTGCTATTTCATTAGATCCTGTTTCTTCATTTGTTCCAAATAAAATTCTAACCTTTTTAGATAAAGGAAGTTTCGCCTCTTTTATAGCTTTTAAACCATATAGCGCTGCCATTATAGGACCTTTATCATCTGTAGTTCCTCTGCCATACATTTTTCCATCATGTATTTCTGCTCCATAAGGTGGATACTTCCATCCATCTCCTTCTGGCACTAAATCTAAATGACCTAAAACACCTATATAGTCATCGCCTTCACCATATTCAGCATATCCAACATATCCGTCTACGTTTACAGTTTTAAATCCTAACTTTTCGCTTATTTCTAATGCTTTTTCTAAGGCAGTAGCTACGCCTTCCCCATAAGGTTTACCTTCTTTTGCTTCTCCTTCTATACTTTTAATTTTAACTAATTCTGCTGTAGAATCTATAAGATCCTCTTTTAGCTCTTCGATTATTTTATTTATTTCCAAAAAAATACCCCCTAACTATATAATACAGTTTCATATTACACATACATTATACCTCTTTATTAGAAAAATTTACACCATAATTTACAAATATATAAGCTAAATATTACCATATTAAAGGGTATAGAAATTTTTTGAAACTTCTATACCCTTTAATAATAACTAATATATTTTCTTGTAAAGTCTATCTAAGATAAAATTTAGTATGCTCTTCCCCAACAAACTAATTTCTTAGCTTTTTTACCACAACATACACAAGTATCTGATACATCTTCTCCATCAAATGGTATGCATCTAGAACTAGCTCCTGTTTCTTCTTTTATTTTTTCTTCACATTCAATATCTCCGCACCACATAGCATTTACAAAACCAGTTTTATTTTCAACAATTTCCTTAAATTCATCCATGTTTTTAGCTACGCTAGTTCTTTGTTCCATTCTTTCTTTAACTTTATTGAACATAGATTCATGTATTTTATCTAATAATTCTGGTATAACTACTTCTAATTCATCCATAGAAACTGTGATTTTTTCTCTTGTATCTCTTCTTACTAATACTACTTGATTTTGTTCTATATCTTTAGGTCCAACTTCTAATCTTATTGGAACACCTTTCATTTCATATTCATTAAACTTCCAACCTGGCATCTTATCTGTATCGTCAAGCTTAACTCTAGCTACTTTTTCTACTCTTTCCTTTAATTCATTAGCTTTATCAAGTACGCCTTCTTTATGCTGAGCTATTGGTATTATAACAACTTGAATTGGCGCTACTCTTGGTGGAACTACTAATCCGCTGTCATCTCCGTGAGCCATTATTACAGCTCCTAACATACGAGTTGAAACTCCCCATGAAGTTTGATGTACATTTTGAAGCTTTCCTTCTTTATCTGAATATTGGATTCCAAAAGCACTTGAAAAATGATCTCCAAGATAGTGAGATGTACCTGTTTGTAGTGCTTTACCATCATGCATTAAACTCTCTATTGTATAAGTAGAAACTGCTCCTGCAAATTTTTCTTTTTCTGTTTTTTGTCCCTTTATTACAGGTATAGCTAACACATTTTCAACATGTTCTGCATATACATTAAGCATTCTTTTTGTTTCTTCTATTGCTTCTTCTGCTGTAGCATGAATTGTATGACCTTCTTGCCATAAAAATTCTGCTGTTCTTAAAAATGGTCTTGTAGTTTTTTCCCATCTTACTACTGAGCACCATTGATTATAAAGTTTTGGTAGATCCTTGTAAGATTGAACTATTTTTGCATAATGCTCACAGAATAATGTTTCTGATGTAGGTCTAACGCATAATCTTTCTGTAAGTTCTTCTTCTCCACCATGAGTTACCCATGCAACTTCTGGAGCGAATCCTTCTATATGATCTTTTTCTTTATTTAATAAGCTTTCTGGTATAAATAAAGGCATATATACATTTTCATGTCCTGTAGCTTTAAATCTTGCATCTAAATCCTTTTGTATCATTTCCCACATAGCATAAGCATAAGGACGTATTATCATACAACCTCTAACACTTGAATAATCTGCAAGTTCAGCTTTCTTTACTATGTCTGTATACCATTGTGAAAAGTCTTCATCCATTGGTGTAATATCTTCAACGAACTTTTTATTTTTTGCCATATTAAATTCCTCCATAAAATTTATTTTTTTGTAATAAAAAAAACTCCTAATCCCTATACAGGGACCGAAGTTGTGTCGGCGGTACCACCCTTGTTAACATATATAAAATATGCTCACTTTTATTGATAACGGAATTTTTCCGCTGTATCCTACTTAAATTCAGTACAGAACTCGGAGGCTGGTTCAAAACTTAGCTTTTAGGAATTCTCATCTTACATCCTTCTCTGTAAAAAGCATAGGAATCTACTATTCCTCTTCTTTGCTATAAGAATATTTAATTTTCTAATATTTAATTATTATAATAAGTTATATAACAAACATTGTCAATAGCTTAACTAAGTTTAGTTTTTATTGATTTATATCACTATTTAATTGAAAACTTTTATATTTTATTTTTGAACATAATCATATCAATATACTTTATTAATCTATTTATCTAAATACAATATGCTGTGAAACTTTTTAATCGAGTAAATTGCACAATTCATTTTAAAATATAAATGTATCAATATGCTGTATTTATATTAGAAATATTTTAATTATGCAATTTGCTCAATCATGTAATTTTATTCAACTATATATTTATTATTTACTATTTTAATTAATTATAATCAAATAATTTTATTTTATCTTGTCTAGATAGTTTTTTTATCTCACATTCTCTTTTCATTGCTTCTCCATTTGTATCAAATTCCTCAAAATATTTTAAAACTACTGGCCTTCTTGCTCTTGTATATTTTGCACCTTCTCCTTTATTATGCTGATTTACTCTTCTTTCAATATCTGTTGTCCATCCTGTATACAAAGTTTTATCTCTACACTCTACAATATAAACATATGCCATATAAAACAATCCTTTTCTCAATATATTATGATTTATATATTCTACATTTATAGCAAAATTACTGCTTATATAAAAAAATTACTGCTTAATGTATTATTTTTTATATAAACATTATTTAATTTTATCAAATTTTCCTTTATTCTATAAAAATTATTTTTTATTTTATCTCCTCATATTTCAATCTCCTGTGTAAAATGTAAACTAATATTGTTCCTAAAAAAATAGAATAAATTAAAATAAAATAAGGATAAATTAAAGGTTGTCCAAATATGTTAATAGTACTGAATACTTTATATATTTCCCTAGCATTAATAATTTGTGTAATACTTAGACTTATTAGAGGTTTCTTCCACCAAACATTAGACATACCAACAACTTTTTGTAATATCATTGGAAATGCAAATATAAAACTAGATATAAAGAAAGTCATCATAGAAGACTTGGTAATATTAGATATTATTAATATCAATAGTACAAATAATATAGATCCTATTAAACTTGTAAAAAATAATTTAACAAAAAACTGTGATATTGTAAAATTATAAGGAGAGCAACTAAGGATTGCATAGGTGAATTAAATCCCTGTATGCCATATATTTTAGTTATTAAAATAGTACTTATAAAATTACATATAAAAGCTACAAATATAGCATATATTATAGATACTAATATCTTTGCTCTAACACATTCCCTTCTACCTTTTTTACTAGATAAAATTATTGTAGCTACTTTAGTTTTATATTCCTCTGAAAAAATAGGAGATACCCCTAATAAAATCATTATAACTACTATCGAAATATTGAAATCAATAATAAACCCATCTATATAATCCCAAGCCTCTTTATAAAAAAATTTAGGCTCAGAAAGTTTTTTATACATGTTATTAGCTTTATTCTTATTTTTATATTCATAAGTATTTTCTTTTCCCGCTTTTTTAAGTTCTTTTAAATCTTTATTTAGATCATTTAATTTATAACCTTTAAAATCATGTGGTGTCTTATCAAACTTTTTATTTTTGAAAAGAGGATTAGCTTCTTTTAAAACATCAGATATAGCTACAAATCTTGGTCTAGTTTGCTCCAAATAACTATACCACATATTTTTATATATTCTTGTAATCTCAGAGTCTTTATCTTTATTTTCGTTACTTTTAAAAAGTCTATATATTTTATCCTCTTTTTCTTTACTAACACTTCCTTCAAAAGGCTTTGTATAGTTATATGTGTTATCTGTTGATCCACGTGCAACCGTAACTAAATCAAACCCATAGGTAAATAAAAGCATTAAAGCTAATATTAAAAATAAATACTTCTTTGAAAATATCTTATATAGTTCCTGTTTTAACAATTCCACATTTAATCCCCCATTATTCATTCTCTATACAATTTACTTTTTAATATCTTAAAATAAAAATCATTCTTATTTTTTCGCACTAAAGCTTATGAATTAATTATCCATTCAAATAACTACTCTTTTGCTTTAAATTTAAAAACATTTAGGCATGAGCGTTGTTGGTTATAGGATAAATTTCAAAAACAATGATATTTTACTTTCTCAATTTTAAAATTTTTAAATTATCTATTATATCTTTTCATTAAAATAATGCATATACATATCTTCAAAATTTGGTTGAAACTCTATGGCATTTTCCCCTGGTTTATCATTACTTAATATTCTAAGTTGAACCTTATCTCTCTTTCTCATGATATTTACTACCTGATATTTTTCTTCATATTCATCTATATTTTTCTCATCTACTTCTACCTTCCAAACCTTACCTTCCATTTCTTTTAAAAGTTTATCTCCTGTTGAAGATTTAATAAGCTGTCCTTCTTTTATTAAAATAACCTGTTTAGCAATGTATTCTATATCACCAACAATATGAGTAGATAAAATAATAATTCTTTCTTTAGATATATCTGATATTAAATTTCTAAATCTTATTCTTTCTTTAGGATCTAACCCAGATGTAGGTTCATCTAATATTAAAATTTTAGGATCATTTAAAAGCGCTTGAGCAATACCTACCCTTTGTCTCATTCCTCCAGAAAATTTACCTATTTTTTTATTTTTATACTCACTAAGTCCCACAACCCCTAAAAGTTCTTCTATTTTCTTTTTTGCTATATCTTTATTAATCCCCTTCAATGCTGCCACATATCCCAAAAACCTTTCTGCCGTAAAATTTTTATAATATCCCATAATCTTGAGGTAAATATCCTAACAAATCTCTATAATTCTCTCCCAAATCATTTTTATCCACATTGTTTACTAAAATCTGTCCACATGTAGGATTAAGTACATCAGAAATCATCCTCATTAAGGTGGTTTTTCCTGCTCCATTAGGCCCTAATAGTCCATAAACTCCTTCCGTCATTTCTATTGAAAAATCTTTTACAGCTATCTTATCTGAATATTTTTTAGTTAAATTATCCATTTTAAGTTTCATACAATCCTCTCCTATTACTGTATTAAATATATAATATCTAACTATTATATTTAATTTTCATAAAAACTTCCCTTAAAAAATAAATTTTACAAACGATCAAACAATTATATCTTATCTATAAAAGTTTTTATTAAATATAAGAAAGTACTTATTTTGTATTTACTTTATTCTTCATATTGAAAATTCTTAATTTCTGTTTTCATATATTTTTTTAAGGTTCTATAATATAAATATATTCCAACTATAGCTATAGCAATATAAACTCCTATATGCATATACATAATCTTCTCTACAAAATATTTACTTTTAAATAAAGTAGATACAAATAAAATCCAAAAACTTATAGCACCTAAGGAAGCATAACAACTTCTAATATTTTTTGCTATAATAAAAGCTATGAAATTTACCCACACAAAAGGAACCATCCAGAAAATATTAACTTTTAGTAATTGAATATCCAAACCAGTTTTAAAAAACATTAAACTCATAACAGTATTTAAAATAACATTAAAAATCCCAATTATTATAATTTTGCTAACTATAAGTTCTCTGCCTGAAATTTTAAAACTTAATTCTAGTTCTAACATATTATTTTCTTTCCCCTTAAAAATTTCTATAAAACCTAGCAATAAAGGAATAGGACCTATTAGCATAACAGCTTTATAAGGATTAACATTCATATTTATTGATAGTTTAAAAGTTATTAAAAATATTAGTATGCTTAAAATCCAATATAGCTTATTTATATAACTTATTTCTATTTGTCCTCTGCTTAATAGCTTGTGAAATTCTTCTGATAAACTTTTCTTTTTAGGAACATAAACTCTTAGATTTTCTATACACTGCTCTATTTCATCTTGAGCAGGATACTCAATTGTATAATCATTAAAAGCATTTATAAATTGTTCCATTTCTTCATTGGACATATCTAAAAACTCTTTATCATCAAACACTTCTCTTGTCTTTTTCACTGATATCCCCCCTTTGTAATAATTTTTTCATCTTTCCTATAGCAAGTCTTAATCTTGACTTTACAGTAGACTCTTTTATTTCTGTTATATTAGCTATATCTCTTATTTTTAAGTCATTGTAATATCTTAATATAATTACTTCTCTTTGTTCATCTGACAGTTTCATCATAGCTTTTTTAATTTCTTGCCTCTGTTCCATCTTTTCTAAATAATTTATAATATTTTCCTCTTCATAAACCTTCTCTACAGAACTATCATCAACAGTATTATGTTTAACATAAGCACTTTTCCAATAATCTTTGCACACATTTAGAGCTATCTTTAAAATCCAACACTTAAAACTGCCTTTATGCCTTTTAAATTTTTTTAGATTTTTCATGACTTTTATGAAACTTTCCTGAGTCAAATCTAGTGCAGTATGGTACTCTCCTATATTTCTATATATAAATGCATATACCAATTTATAATTTCTATTTACAAGCACTTCCATAGCAGATTGGTTTCCACTAATAATTTCATTAACCAATTCTTCATCACTCAGTCCCAAAATTATCCCCCCTTCATAAGTAATACGATATAGCTCTATAAAAAGTTTAAATTTAATTATATTATTTCTTAATTATATAATCCCACCCATTTTTTCTAAAGTCTAGACGATATCAGTACTTATATACGACACAAGACTTTTAAATAACTGAAGCTCAAAATTTTAAAATACCATACTTTTATATAATCTAAGAAGGATAATAATAGAATAAACTTTTGCTTTATTATAAACAAAAAAGAATCTATAACATAGACCTTTTATAATGTCTACCTTATAGATTCCATTTCAACTTTACTTAATTTTATTATTTATGTTTTCACATAAAAATTAACTAATACAACAATTATTAGCTGTTTTTATAGCTTCCTCTAAAGTTTTTATAAATCTATTTTCCCCTAATCTTGAAACCATTCCCATATTTTTCATAACGCCCATAGGTTGAGTTTGTACTTCGGACATAATTAATTTTATTTCCTCTTCTATGCACAGTTTTTCTATTTTCTTTAACTCACTATAGGCTGTAACATCTAGTACAGGCATATTTTTCATTCTTAATATTACTACCTTTGACTCTGTATCTAAACTTTCTATTGAAGATAGAAAACTATCTATACCTGCAAAAAATAGCGGACCATTTATGTCATATATTAATATCTCATTGCCTATTTTATTTGTATGTATACTTTCTAAACTTAATTTTTTAGAACAATAAATTCCATCCAATTCATTAACTTCTATGGTCAAAGCCATTTTTCTCATAAATAAGCACATGGATATGAATATCCCTACTTCTATAGCTATTACTAAATCAAATATAACTGTTAGAAAAAATGTTGCTAATAATATTATTACATCACTTTTTGGGGCTTTTAGCATAGCTTTAAAAATTCTCCATCCACTCATATTATAAGATACAACTATTAATATAGCTGCTAAAGTAGTCAACGGAATGTACTTTGCTAAAGGCATAAATATCTTCATTATTAATAATAATGTTATAGCATGTACCATTCCCGCTATAGGAGTTCTTCCTCCATTTTTAACATTAGCTGCTGTTCTTGCAATAGCACCTGTTGCTGGTATTCCTCCAAATAAAGCTGATGCAATATTACCAACCCCTTGTGCTATTAACTCCATATTTGAATTATGCTTTTCACCTATCATACCATCTGCTACCACTGCAGATAATAAAGATTCTATAGCTGCTAAAATGGCTATAATAAAAGCTGGCTTAATTAACTTTTGTAACGTGATAATATCTATTCCTGGTAATTTAGGTAGTGCTATTTTTGATGATATTTCTCCAAATTGAGTCCCTATAGTTGCCACATCTAGCTTTAAAAAATAAGCTATAAGAGTAGATAGTATTAGTACCACTAAGGCTCCCGGTACTTTTTTACTAAATTTAGGCCATATTATTAAAACTAATAAAGAAAAAATGCCTAGACTTAAAGTTTGCCAACTTAATGTTCCTATGTTAGATATGTACATTGACCATTTTGGTAAAAATTCTGATGGTACTTTATTTATTGCTAACCCTAAGAAATCCTTAACTTGAGTAGAGAATAATGTAACAGCTATTCCTGCTGTAAATCCAACTGTTATTGGATAAGATATGTATTTAATTAAAGAGCCGAATCTTAACAACCCAAAGATGATAAGTATTACCCCCGCCATCAATGTGGCTATTACAAGTCCATCTATACCATATTTCTCTATGATACCATATATAATAACAACAAAGGCTCCTGTAGGTCCTCCTATTTGAACTCTACTTCCACCTAAAAATGAAATTAAAAATCCTGCTATTATGGCTGTAATAAGTCCCTTTTCTGGGGATACTCCCGAGGCTATACCTAAAGCCACAGATAATGGTAAAGCTATTATAGCCACTATAATACCAGCTATAAAATCTTTTATTAATCCTTCTTTGGTTAATCCTCCCTCTTTGCATTTTAATATGTCTAAAATTTCTGGTTTTAACATTTATTTACCTCCTTATACTCAACTATTATTATACCGCTTTATCAGTGTGAATTCTTTTTTATAATAGGTTGCATTTGTACAAGAATTTAAGTATATAAGAGGTTTTTAATACTATTTAGCATTGTTAACAATTTATTAATTTTTTCATTATGATTCTTAAATAAAAAAGAAAGGTCCCCTTTTCCTAAAAACCCTTCTATCCGATGACTAACTGCTCTAATACTCCCATCTTTTTCAAAGTGGGAGTAAAGAGCGGGTACGTCCCTGGATAACGATTTCTAAGCTTCAGAGGGAGTAAAAACTCTCTCTAAAGCCAAGAACTCTGTTTATACTATATATGTTATTATAATTTTATTATAATTCCCAATTTCTTATTTTTCATTACTGCATATAACTCTCCTTCATGAAGTTTTATTATCTCTAGAGCTATAGCAAGTCCCAATCCTGCTCCTTTATTACTTCTTGATAAATCTTTTTTATAAAATCTTTTAAATAAAAAATCTAATTCATCTTCCTTTAGAGCTTCTATAGGAGTATTCCAAAATTCCATTACTATTCTATCTTTATTTTCATATAAATTTAAACTAATTTCTGTTCCTTTATAGCTATATTTTATAGCATTAGATATTACATTTTCTAATACTCTCATAAATTTTTCAACATCCACCTCTTTATATAAAGGTTTTTCAGGAAAATTCATAGATATAGTGATACTATTTTCTTTTAGTTGTGGATAAAATCCATCACTTATTTGACGTAGAATCTCTTGGAGATTTATATTTTCTTTATTTAGTTTAACATTTTTCCATTTTAACTTTGAAAATTGAAAAAATTCTTCTATAAGAGTTTTTAAGTATAAGCTTTGCTCTTCAATAGTATTTATATACCCTTCTCTTTCTTCATCTGTATCATACTTTTTCTGTTTTAAAAGATTTAGGAACCCTAATATAGATGTTAACGGAGTCCTTAAGTCATGAGATATATTTAATAAAAATTCTTCCTCATTCTTTTTATTTTCTTTTATTGTATCTCCCATGTCATTTAATGCTACTGCCAAAGATGTAAGTTCATTGTTATATTTTAAAGGTATTTTCTTTTCAAAATTTGATGAATAAAGCTTCTTTACTCCCTTTTCAATCAATATAATATATCTCAATCTTCCTTTTGCAAGTATTGCAAAAATAATCATAAATACAAATAACTCTGTATACATTATAATAAGCTCTCCATCTATAACTGAATCACTTATAATTGCTATATATAAATCATTATTTATTTTTTTTATTTGTCTAATATTTACGATATCACCATGATATTTTTTTATCTGTACTCCTTCTTTTATCATAGATTTGCGTATATTACACATATTTTCTTCATTATTAGAACTTAGTATTTCCCCATTAGAATTAATAATATAAACTAAAGTTTTTCCTCTAAAAGTATATGGGAACTCTTCCTTTAGCTTTTTATCCATTTTGTGTGGCACTTTAAGCTGATTTGGATTTTCTTTCATTACCCTATCCACTCGTTTTTCAACAGTACTCTCATACTCTTTTATTATAAAACTATTTTTAAAATGTTCTGGGCGTAAATATTTATTTATATTATATGCTGAAATATCTAAACTTCCTAAAGCTATACCAGCTCCAAAAACTGTGATTATTAAAGCTATAATAAAAAGTATCATAAGTTCTGTTGTTAATCCAATTCTAAGCTTCCTTTTCAATCTTATAACCCACTCCCCAAACAGTTTTGATATATTTTGAATTCTTCACTGTATCATTTAATTTTTCTCTTAAATTTCTAATATGTGTTAATAAACTATTATCATTTTCTAAAAATTCTTGTCCCCATATTCTTTCATATATCTCATTTGAAGGAAAAACTCTTCCTTTATTCCTAGCAAGTAAGAACAGAATATCAAATTCCTTTGGTGTAAGCTTTATTTCGTTTTGTTCTTTGTATAGAGTATGCTCCTTTAAATTTAATTCTAAATCCTTCACTTTTATAATATCCTTATTTTCTTCAACTAAACTTGTACTAACTCTTTTAAGTATAGCAGACACTCTTAATGAAAGTTCCACTAAATCAAAAGGCTTTGTTATATAGTCATCACATCCAGAAATAAATCCTGTAATCTTATCCTGCTGGCTATCCTTTGCAGTTACAAATATAATAGGAACATTGGTAAATTTTCTTATTATTTTAATAGCCTCAAATCCATCTATCTTAGGCATCATTATATCCATTAAAATCAAATCAAATTTTTCATTTTTTATTTTATATAAGGCCCCTTCTCCATTATAAGAAATACTTACCTCATATCCTTCTTTAATTAAAAATATTTGTAAAAATTCCACTATGGTCTTATCATCATCTACTATTAATATTTTATAATTCACTTAGCATTCCCCCTATCTGTCTGATATAATTATACCAAATAATTCCCAACATCAGAAAGTTAGGGGGGATTATATACTAAATGAATTATTTAAACTTGATTATGTTTTTAAGTTTTTGAAATTACACAAATATATATCAACGAAAAATATAGTTTGATGATATTTTTATAATATATCTCTTTTTACAAAAATAAAATTAGATATTAAATAACACCCTATAGTCCACGCTAAAAGAATAAATATGATAAAAGGTATATTTACAAATGGTAACCCAATTTTAGGAATTATCTCTCTACTTATTACAAGTTCTCCAGTACTATAAGTGGAAAACAAGTAAGGCATAACTTTATGAATTACTAAGTTTCCTCCAGTAGCGTTATCTAATTGTTTAGTATTTATAATAGATATTACAGCAAACAATACGCCACTAATACTAATAGAAGTTGAACTTTTTTTAGTTAGTGTAGAAATCAATAAACATACTGATACAGTAGCCATTATAAATAGCATATTTATGCCTTCACTCAATACTACAAATTTAAAAATAGAAGACATTTTTAAACTACTTAAATCCGGTTTTACTCCCAAACCTATATTTGCAATTAAATCTTTATTGGCAATATATCTACTATAATAAGCCATTGGCTCTTTAAAAGATCCAAAACTAAACACTGTACCTAAAACTAAAAATGCTAATATTTTTATAATTAAAAATGATAAAATACAAACTAGAACTGAAGCCATAAACTTTGAAAATAAAACTCTTTCCCTAGAAACTGGTTTAGTTAAAAGAAGTTTTATGGTAGCTGGATTAAATTCTCCTGACACTGAAGTAGATGTCATTATTGCTATAATTATTGAAATTATTAAAAATCCTATAATCATATTCACCTTAGGCATAACATTAAATGCAGTTATTTCATAATTTGGTGTAGGCCTAATATTATTATTTAGATAATAATCATTCATTGCTATTTGCTGCTTATATTCACTTATTGCTGCATTTTCGCCATTTTTTTCTGACTCTTTTATCTGCTTTTTTAAATTATTATTATCTTTAGTTAATCTCTTTTTCCAATTTAAATTTTTATTTGCAATTTGAAATTTTAGATCTTTATTTCTTCTTTCTATACTTTTTATATTTTCCTCTATTTCATTTTTTCTTTCTTTAGGTATATCTTTATCTTTCTTTTGATTTTGCCAATACTCTAAATTTTTTTCATTAAAACTTAACATTGTTTCAGGTTTAGATTTCAATGTATCTTTGTACATTAAAACACTAATACATGCATATAAAACAATAAATATGCTCATAACAACTAAATATTTTCTTGATAAAATAATCTTTTTCATTTCATTTTTTATTAATTTCATATTTTTAAGCACCTTCCTCAAGTATTTTCATAAATTTATTCTCAAGATTGCTTTCAACCTTACATATATCATCAATGTTTACATCATTTTTACCTATCTCTTTTATTATCTCGGAAAAGTTTTTTGGACTTATTTCAACAACAATAGAATTTTGCTCTACATTAATATTTCTTACAAAATTTAATTTTGAAAATACATCTTGTATCTTTTTTATTTCATTAGTAGATATTTTTAATCTTTCAATATTAGAAGATTCTTCTGACACTGCTTGTATTGTTTTTATACTGCCTTTATTTATAATTGCAAAGTGATCACACATTTGCTCAATTTCAGATAAAATATGTGATGATATAAAAACTGCACTATTATTTTTTTTTGCTATATCTTTTACTATCTCTCTAAACTCATGCATTCCTATAGGGTCTAATCCATTTGTTGGCTCATCTAATATTAATAACTTTGGATTTGACAATATAGCTTGACCTAGTCCTAATCTCTGTTTCATTCCCAAAGAATACTTTTTAACCTTATCATTGATTCTATCTTTTAATCCCACAAGTTCTGCAACTTCATTTATTTTTTCTTTAGTAATATCACCATATAAGTCTGCATAGTATTTTAAATTTTGTATTCCTGTTAAATCATTATACATATCTGGATTTTCAACTATACAGCCTACATTTTTCAAGGCCTTTATTCTTTCTTTTTGTATATCATGACCCATAATTTTAATACTCCCTTTTGTTGGAGCTATAAGACCTACCATCATTCTTATAGTAGTTGTTTTTCCTGCTCCATTAGGCCCTAAAAATCCAAATATCTCTCCCTCTTTCACTGAAAAACTAACATCCTTAATTATTTCTCTTTTCCCAATTTTTTTATGAATATTTTCCACCTGAAGAACTTCCATTTTTTCTCCTCCATTTTAAATTAATATAAATTTAGAAATTATTACTATATATTTAATATACATAACAAAACTAAAGGAAAAAGAAATATAAACTAAAGAAAATATAAAGATTATAAAATAGTATTTTATATTTAACTCTATATAAGATTTAAGGTAGTGTTAAGATAAAATACACCTTTATGTAATGTTGAAATGATAATCTAAAAACTATTAAAGGACTAATTTTTAAATATTAATGATAAAAAACAAATTAGATTTGAAATGAGAAAGGAAGGTGAAATCCCTTATAAGTTTACTAAACTTAATGTATTAAATTTTAGTAGCTTTTGTATAAGGATTCTTTATGACAAATAATTTATTTTTATTTAGTTTAATAATTTTATTTATTGGATTCTTTTTCATGGGAATGAGTAAATTATCCTTTAAATGGAGAGCTTTTACAAATAAGCCTGCTTGGAATGGAGCTACTATGCCATTTTTAATGCTAGGACTTATATTTTCTATAATTGGATTAATATTAGTTTATATTTTTTATCCATTCAAATAACAAGAGCTCCCTAAGGAGCTCCTAATAACTTTTCTATTTCTCTATACACTATAAAAATAGCATAGATCATAAATATAATTTTTCACCAGATACAAATATTACAGTTAATAATACTCTGATATTTTATAACTAATTTCTAAAAATATGCCACATTGCATTATTTCTACCCCTAGCAAATACATCAGTTCTATTTGGTCCCCAAGATACTGCAGCTGGATCAGAGGTTATAATGTTTCCTCCAATCATTGACCAATTACTCCATCGAGATCCGTTCCAAGACCTGGTCATTAGTTGATTGTTTCCACCTCTCGCAAATACCTCCAATCTATTATTTCCTCTAGAAGAAACAGCAGGACCAGAAGTTAATCTTCCTCCAAGGTCTTCCCAACTGCTCCAGCGAGAACCGTTCCACCATAGATGATACAGGCGGTTACCTTGTCCCCGTGCAAATACATCAATTCTATTATTACCCCAAGACACAGCCGCTGGTGAAGAGGTTAATCTTCCTCCAAGACTTTCCCATTCACTCCAACGAGAGCCATTCCACCATTTATGCCAAAGGGCATTATCTGTTCCCCTTACAAAAGTATCTAATCTGTTAGGAGCCCATGAAGATACTGCTGGTGCAGATGTCAAAACTCCTCCAAGACTTTCCCATGAACTCCATCTTGAACCATTCCAGAAGATATGCCACATAGCATTATCTGTTCCTCTAGCAAATACATCAATTCTATTTCGTCCCCAAGATACTGCTGCTGGTGCAGAAGTTAAGTTACCACCAAGACTTTCCCAATTACTCCAACGGGATCCATCCCACCATTTATGCCAAAGAGCATTATCTGTTCCTCTTACAAAAGTATCTAACCTATTAGGTGCCCAAGAAGATGCTGCTGGTGCAGATGCTAGAACTCCACCAAGATCTTCCCAACGACTCCATCTACGTTGTGGAGCTATGTTTTGTTGCCTATATGAATATCTCATATTATCAATATCATCTTCAAAATTATTGTAATACTGTAAATCATTAACCTCCATCATTTGCTCACTTGAATTTGGCCAAGTAAATTGCTGCATATAACAAGGAATATAAAAAAACGGAATATTATACATTAGTAGCCTCCTTATATTATTAGCTCCTGATTAAACAACCATCAATTATATTTTATGAATAAGAATAAAACCTGTTACACTTTATATTTGAAAATAATGAATTTTAATTAATTTAACAAATACCATAAAACATAAAAATTTTTTTATAACAATTTGATAATAGAAAGACTTCGAATCCCTTAATGGGATCGAAGTCACAATATTTTAGGTAATACTTCTTATCAGCATATGCACATTCTTTTCTATGCATTTTTCTCTTTTGACAATATTAAAAATATAACTACTATATATTTTTATAATTTAACTAAAGAACTCAATGGTTCATTTTTAAATCTAATTTTTAGGATATCCTCTATACCAGAAATACACTTGCTTATTACATTATCATACTAATTATATTACTATTATTTATAAATAATAGTACAAAATTTCCTACAATAAAATTGAATCTAAATAATAAAAAAATTTTAATTTATAGAACGGCTACTACTTATTATATCGCATTTTTCTTCTTGTTCCTTGATGCAATGATCATCATGTTGATCATAATCATCAAACAAATTATCCATTTCTTGTGGTGGATAAAGAGTTGGAAGTTCTCTTTCCATAAATTCCTTACATGGATCACCTGGGCATTTGCATTCTTCTGGTACTGGACAATAGCCATAAGCTGGAACCATCAGTTGAACTACTATTTCACATTTGATTATTATGAATAATCCTAGTGTAATACATAAAAATACTTTCTGATCTCCATTACAATTACTTCCATCATTTCCACAAGTACAACTGCAATCACAACCATTACCACAATCTATTTTTGAAATATCTGTACTTAAACAATCTCCTACTATTTCTAGTTTTATAAATTGTTGATCAATTTCCTCTGCTGATGTACATTCTTTACCTATTACAGTTTTAGCTATAGCATCTGGACAATATAGGTTTGAAGCATTTACAGTTCTATTTACTGAATAATTTAATATTTGAGTTTGTATTACCCCTCCTACTTCTACTTCTACTTCTACATCAAAAGTGACTGTATAATTAATAGTTACTTTTTTATATCCAGGTTTGCCATTTGAAATAGGGCATTTAGTAACAGAATTAACAGTTACTTTTAAATTTTTACAACAACCTACGCATCTAACTTGTGATGGATCTGTAATATTTGGTATTTGCTTACATAATTGTTCGCAATCCTCTGAAGGCTTTAAGCATTCTTTTATTAAGCATTGATCAAAAACCTTAGGAACCTGAATACAACATATCTCCACTGGATCTGGTAAACAGCCTTGTTTATTTACAAAACCCGGACGTGGAATAAAATCTTTTGAATTAATAGCCATATAAATATCCTCCTTTTCATATATAGAAGAAACATTGTTTTATCTCAATATATAGTATGCATATAAAAAAATAAGTGTGATAAGTAAAAATATATTTTATCTATGTAAATTTCAATAAACTTTTAGTAATATTTTTCATTAGAAAGAATATAAGATACTTGTTATTAATATAATTTTATAAAGGTAGGTGAATATTATGAAGTGTAATAAATCATATATTTTCAAAAATATATACGGTAATATGTATGAATTTTATATTAATAAAAATAATGATCTAATGTGTAATAAGTTTTCCGAAGAAATAAAAATACTTGAAAATGTTTCACAATTTAATATAAATATAACTTATTTAGGAATAGTAGAAATAGTATGTATAACTTTCGATGGATTTATAAAATACTGCAAATTTAATAAAAAATGGTCTATTCAAACTCTTTATAAATTAAAATCTCACAATAATAATATAGATGAAGTTAACTTGTTTTCTAAAGGAAATAAACTTCATATATTTTTTATGTTTTATGAAAATCGCTATGATTCCATGGCAAATATTTTACACTATGTATGGGATGGGAATAAATTTGAAACCAATATAATAGGGCCTATAAATACTATTAAAGGTATAGAAAAGCATTATTACTTAGAAATATTAAACAATAGTATTAATATGTTTTACATAACAAAAGAAAAAAACTCTAACGTTATTAATTTATGTAAATATCTAGATAACAATCTTTGGAGCAATCCAAAAAAACTATATAGATTAAATGGTAATGATATTAATTTTTCCACCTTAAATAAAAACGAAGAATTTAATATTTTAAATATATCTGAAGAAAATGGAATATACACACTAGAACATGTAATAATCGATAGCAAAGACAATATTAATAATTTCCATATTCACAAAACAAATATCCCTATATATAAATCTACATTTATTATATTTAACAATATATTATATTGTATGTGGTCTGAAGATGGTACATTAATATATTCTTCTTTTAACGACACTAAATGGTCCAATCCATCAAAAATTGAAACTAATTCTTTTGATAACATAGATATGTATAGATATATATATGAAAAAAGCTTTTTAGATAAATCTATAGATAGTAAAAATATATTCGCATCTATATCTGATAATATCAATATATTTTTGCCTAAAATCACCAAAACATACAATAATAAAAATAATGATAAATATGATGCAGAAAGCACTATAAGAAAATTACTTCAAGAAATATCTAAAAAAAATGCTGAAAATTATGATTTACACAATAAAACAATATTACTAACACAAAAATTAAAAGAAAAAAATATTTATGTTAACAACCTTAGTGAAAATCTAAATAAAATTTCTATCCAGAAATCTAATATTGAAAATAAATATAAATCTATTTTGGAAATTAATAATGATTTAAAAATTGAAGCTGAAAAAATCAAAAAAAATATAAATAAAAAATATGAAGAAAGTAGCTCTTTAAAAGTTGAACTTAAGAGCAAAATAGAAGAAAATAAAAAACTTAAATCAAAACTTGATAAAAAAATAGAAGAAAATAGTTCTTTAAATGAACATTTAAATAATACAATTGAAAAATTTAAAAATGAAAATCTTATAGCAATAAAAAATCTTGAAAATAAATATCTTATGGAAACAAAAGACATAAAAAATCAACTTAAAGATAAACAAAATAAATTTAAAATTTTGCTTGATAAAAACAAAATATTGGAAGAAAGTATTAAAGAATTAAAACTAGAAAATGATAATGTAAAAGAAAAATTAGAAACATCTAAAAACAATATACTATCAAATCTAAAAAGTAAATATGATACAGAGGTCTCAACTATAAAAGAACAACTTAAAGAAAAGGAAAAAAGTTTTGAATATATAACAGATTATTCACAAAAATTAGAAACAACTTTAGATGAACTAAAATCTGAAAATTCACTTATAAAACAAGAATTGGAAAACTCTAGAAGTAAAAGTTTTATAGAACGACTTTTAGGCAAACCATATAAATAACTATTTTATAAAACTTATATAAAAACCCTTCTCAGCGTTCAATTAATTTAGGTTTTTAAAAAGCTCCTCGTATTTTATTAAATACAAGGAGCTAAATTATTGTCTAAGTTTTATTATAATTTTATTTAAAACAATTATATAACTTATTTTAAATAATCATTAAATTTTATATAGCATTAAAACGTGTAATTTTACAAATTGAATATGCATCTGGAGCACCATCAGTTATATTTTCTCCTACTAATATTCCAAGACCAACTTTTCTTACTGTTAAATTTTGAAAAATATTAAGGTCTTGTTGGCCTTCAAACTGTAGCGCTATATTGTTATTTATAAAATTATTTAAATTTTCTCTTAATGGTCTTTCACAGCAATCACATTCTCCACAAGTACATACTGCTGGTAATAAATTAATTTGATTTATAGTGTTTATATCTCTCCATCTAACCCTAGAAATGTTACAAATTGAAATAAAACTAGTATTCTGTATATTAATTATGCTATCTTGTATTGATACTATTTGATTTACTTGAAAAGACTGAGTTGCTCCTGTATCAAGGGTTACTTGAATTGTAGCTTCAGGAGTTAAAATACTTCTTAATTGATTTAATAAATTTTCCATAGGATCTACACAACAATCACATTTATTAGTAGCAAAATTACAGCTACATAAACATATATCACATTTATTACAATATAACTCTTCTAGTTTTTGTTGTAAATTCCTTTTATCTTTATAGCATAGCATAAATCTCAACATCCTTTCAGATATTTAAATCTAAATTAAATATTATTTGGATCAATATTATTATATGATTTAAGCTTAATTAATGTTATCTATTATGTAAATAAATATTGTAATATCTATACTCATATTTTCATAGATTTGCATACCATATATTAGGTCTAAATCATTCTACCCTATATATTTTTAAAATTTATAAAAAATAATTTGTTCTAAATATACAAACTTACCCTATATGCCAAAATAATAGTAAATTTACATGAGGTGATTTAATGATAACTATAAGTTTATGTATGATTGTAAAAAATGAAGAAATTTCACTAGAAAGATGCTTAAACTGTGCTAAAGATTTTGTTGATGAAATTATAATAGTTGATACTGGTTCTACGGATAAAACTAAAGAAATTGCTAATAAATTTACAGATAAAGTTTATGATTTTGAATGGATACAAGACTTTGCAGCAGCAAGAAACTTTTCATTTAGCAAAGCCACTAAAGAGTATATATTTTACTTAGATGCTGACGATATAATTTTAGAAGAAGATCAAAAAAAATTAAAAAAATTAAAAAATAATTTAGATAAGTCTATCGATTCTGTTACTATGTTTTATAGTATGAACCTAAATAAAGATGGCATACCAGCTTTAAGTTATAGACGAAACAGACTTGTAAAACGCGAAAAAAATTTTAAATGGTATGGAAGAGTTCATAATTATTTACAGGTTTATGGTAATATCTTTAATAGTGATATATCCATAGTTCATGATAAAATAAAGCCTCGTGATTCTGATAGAAATTTAAATATATATAAGAAAATGATAGAGGAAAATTATCAATTTTCTCCAAGGGATGTATTTTACTATGGAAATGAATTATATGATCATAAATTATATGAAGAAGCTATAAAACAGTATAAAAAATTATTAGAAATGAATAATGGATGGTATGAAGACAAAATAACTGCCTGCGGAAAGCTAGCAGACTATTATAATTATATGAAAGACCCTTTTAATGCAAAAAAATATTGCTACCATTCTTTTAACTACGATAAACCACGCGCTGAGTTTTGTTGTAGATTAGGCAGTTACTTTATAACTGAAAATAATTTATCCAATGCAATATTTTGGTATGAGTTAGCTACTAATTTAGAGCGTCCTAAAAATGGTTTAGGATTTTTTAGTGATGATTGTTGGACTTGGATTCCTCATATTCAGCTTTGTCTTTGCTACTATAAACAAGGAAATAAAGAGCTATCTTATAAACACAATGAAATAGCACTATCTTATTCTCCTAATAACAAAACTTTACTTAATAATAAAAAATTCTTTAAAAGTATTGGATTTGAATAATCACAAAAATATTAAATCTGCCAATATACACTATACATATTGGCAGATTTAGTTATTTAATAAAGTTTTCTAACTTTTTTAATAACTAATTAACCAAATCATATTAAACAAGATATTTGTTAATATAAGATTCCTAGATATTTTTATATCATAAAATTAAAATTACTCATATTATACATTAGTAAGAAGCAAAACTCATAACTTTAAAAAATCATAAATTTCATTATTTTATTAAATTTTAGAAGGTGATAATTTGAAAAATAGATGCAATAAAATTATATGTATCCTCAACTGTGGTAGGTGTACTTGTCTTGGCTTACGGTTCTTCGCAATTTTTCTCTGTAACTTACATAGCAAATACTTCACAGTCATCGTATAATTTTAACAATTACAATCTATTAATTCTTATCACTATTTATTATGTAAAATTATATTATTCTACATCATTTTAAATTTATAAATCACTTTTACCATAAAACTTACTATCAAAAATTTAAAACAGTCATATTATATAGTAATGCTGATTTTTTTAATTTTTAACAGCAGATTGAAATCATATTATTAAAATAGAAGGTGATTTTATTGAATAATAAATGTAAAATGGTATGTATTCCGACCTGTGGTAGGTGTACTTGCCCTCGGGGTGTAACTGGACCTACTGGCCCTCAAGGCGTTACTGGTCCTACTGGCCCTCAAGGTATAACTGGTCCTACTGGCCCTCAAGGTGTTACCGGTCCTACTGGCCCTCAAGGTGCTACTGGTCCTACTGGCCCTCAAGGTGTTACCGGTCCTACTGGGCCTCAAGGTGTTACTGGTCCTACTGGACCTCAAGGTGTTACTGGTTCTACTGGACCTCAAGGTGTTACTGGTCCTACTGGACCTCAAGGTGTTACTGGTCCTACTGGACCTCAAGGTGTTACTGGTCCTACTGGACCTACTGGACTTCAAGGTGTTACTGGACCTACTGGACTCCAAGGCGTAACAGGTCCTACTGGACTCCAAGGCGTAACAGGTCCTACTGGACTTCAAGGCGTTACTGGTCCTACTGGACTTCAAGGCGTTACTGGTCCTACTGGACTTCAAGGCGTTACTGGTCCTACTGGACTTCAAGGCGTTACTGGTCCTACTGGACTTCAAGGCGTTACTGGTCCTACTGGACTTCAAGGCGTTACTGGTCCTACTGGACTTCAAGGCGTTACTGGTCCTACTGGACTTCAAGGTGTTACTGGACCTACTGGACTTCAAGGCGTTACTGGTCCTACTGGACTTCAAGGTGTTACTGGACCTACTGGACTCCAAGGTGTTACCGGTCCTACTGGCCCTCAAGGTGCTACTGGTCCTACTGGCCCTCAAGGTGTTACCGGTCCTACTGGGCCTCAAGGTGTTACTGGTCCTACTGGACCTCAAGGTGTTACTGGTCCTACTGGACCTCAAGGTGTTACTGGTCCTACTGGACCTCAAGGTGTTACTGGTCCTACTGGACCTACTGGACTTCAAGGTGTTACTGGTACTACTGGACTCCAAGGCGTAACAGGTCCTACTGGACTTCAAGGCGTTACTGGTCCTACTGGACTTCAAGGCGTTACTGGTCCTACTGGACTTCAAGGCGTTACTGGTCCTACTGGACTTCAAGGCGTTACTGGTCCTACTGGACTCCAAGGCGTTACTGGTCCTACTGGACTTCAAGGCGTTACTGGTCCTACTGGACTTCAAGGTGTTACTGGACCTACTGGACTTCAAGGTGTTACTGGACCTACTGGACTCCAAGGCGTAACAGGTCCTACTGGACTTCAAGGCGTTACTGGTCCTACTGGACTTCAAGGCGTTACTGGTCCTACTGGACTTCAAGGCGTTACTGGTCCTACTGGACTTCAAGGCGTTACTGGTCCTACTGGACTTCAAGGCGTTACTGGTCCTACTGGACTTCAAGGCGTTACTGGTCCTACTGGACTTCAAGGCGTTACTGGTCCTACTGGACTTCAAGGCGTTACTGGTCCTACTGGACTTCAAGGCGTTACTGGTCCTACTGGACTTCAAGGCGTTACTGGTCCTACTGGACTTCAAGGCGTTACTGGTCCTACTGGACTTCAAGGCGTTACTGGTCCTACTGGACTTCAAGGCGTTACTGGTCCTACTGGTCCTATTGGACCTGCTGGACTTCAAGGTGTTACTGGTACTACTGGAATTCAAGGTATAACTGGTCCTGCTGGATCATCTGCCATAATACCATTTGCATCCGGAGGCCCTGTTGCATTAGTAACTGTTTTAGGCGGTCTAACAAACACAGGTGCTTTACTTGGGTTTGGAAGCTCATTTCCTGGAGTTAACGTTGCTGCTGGAACTATTTCCTTAAGCCTAACAGTTTCTAACTTCGCATTTGTAGCTCCTCGTGCTGGGACTATAACATCATTAGCTGGATTCTTTAGTGCCACAGTTGGAGTAACTTTATTAAGCAGCGTACAAATACGTTTAACAGTATACAGAGCAGCTGCAGGTAGTAATACCTTTAGTCCCGTTGGTACTCCACTATTACTAACTCCAGCTCTAGGCATAATTGCTGTTGGTACTACTGCAAGCGGTATTAATGCTCAAAATATTTCAGTTGCTGCAGGAGATAAAATACTATTAGTTGCTGACAGTGATACACTAGGTATTAGTTTAGCTTCTACTGTTACAGGATATGTAAGTGCAGGCTTAACAATTGACTAATTTTTATAAACAATGAAAATCTATTAAATTTTTATATTAAAATTTAATAACTATAATAATGCCCAGTAAAAATATTCCTATATTTTTACTGGGCTGTTTCAATATCATATAGTATTTTGGAAAAATATTATCTTCTTTTCATTAAATATTGAACCCAAATTTATCCCAAGATTCCAAATAATCAATAAGAAAAACTTCTTCATCTGCTATTCTTCCTACTACATTAGTTTTACCTGAATTTTTCATATCTTTAAGTGCAATTTGTAACTCTCCTGCATATCTTTTATATAATGAAGATTCTATAAGTATATCTCCTCTTTTAATATCTACAGTATTAAAAGCTTCAAAATTATGATCTTTATATTTAATTCTACTTTGAGTAGATCTTATCATATAATCAGATATATCTCCTCTATTAAAATGAAATTCATCAAGAATTATTCCTTTTTCAACTTCTGGAATTTTATCTACAAGATTAACTTTAAACTCTAACATGTTTTTATTAATTTTACTTAATGCTTTAAGTTCCTCTTCTGAAGCAAATGCATTACCAATAATAACATCATCTATAAATCCTATTGAAAATAAATGCTTAGCTTGAACTTCTATAGGGAATTCCCTATGCATTTCTAACGTGCTTAATCCTTCTGATACAGGCCATGGTCCGTGATCTGCTTTATTTGAACTTACAAATGCTGCTGTTCTTATTCCTAAATCCTTAAATTGTTTACTGCACTTTATAAAATGATTATAACTTAATCCAGTATATCTATGTGGGTAAAAATTATGACAACCTAATATATTTTCTAAGTTAGGCTTATATGTTAATATATTATCTATACATTTTGTGCCATTACTCATATTCAATTCTACTTTTATTCCATACTTATTAAAGGACATTATAGACTCTTCAATTCCACTAAACCCTAAGTCTAATCTTATACCATAAAACCCCATATCCTTAAAAATAGATAAATCTGAATACGAAGTTTTAAGTCTTTTAAATACTTTTGGTTCAACATCTCCAACAACTGACATTCCTTTTTCATTGGCAAATTGAATTATATCTTTAAATTTACTAACAAGATCATCTATTTCAGTTTCCTCTGAAGATATTAAACAAGTAAAAATTCTTTTAAATCCATACTTTGCTGCAAGTGATATATATTCTTTTATTTTTTCACTATTTGAGTTTGATGGATATATAGATATTCCTAAGTTTCTCACATCATTCCCTCCAAACTTTATTATTTACTCCTATGCTAAAAAATTAGTTATAAATTCTTTCTAATTTATACTTCTTATTATAAAGATGGTGTCTCAAAATAAAAATAAATCTATTTTGAGACACCCCCTTATTATTTACATAAAATAGGGTTTGGCTACATCTCACAAATTATATTAATTCTTTCAAATACATATAATAAGCTCCTTTAGTAGGTGATATATCTTCTTGTACTATCTCTACTTTGCCTAAATTATCTAATAAATACTCTTTAAAAGCTTGTCTTAAAACTTTAGATTTTTCTATAACACTTCCCTTTATTCCTATGGCATATTTGTTATTAAAATTCAACCTATTATATACTCTTTCTGTTATTTGTCCAAGCGCTTCTCCTTCTTCTTTTAATATAAATATTGCATTTTCCTCTCCTTCTTCTGCTAGTTTAGATACCAATGTAGTTAAGGAAGCTATTTTATCTTTTGTAGAAGAATAAACAAATGTACATATCTGATCTATGCTTTTTATATTTAGCGTTTTTAAAATTTCTTCATGTAATTTACTTTTCTGTAGATTTAGTTCTTCTTCATAAATCATTCTTTTTAATGCTTTTATAGCAATGGAATATCCACTGCCTTCATCACCTAATATATGTCCCCATCCCCCACATTTATCTTTAATGTTATTTTTAATTCCTATACATATAGATCCAGTACCAGCTATAGTTAATATACCATCTTGACCTTTTAAAACTGCTTTTAATGCTAATTCTCCATCATTTACTATTAGCACATCTGTACCAAAACTTTCTTTTATATTTTTTTCTAATATATATGCATTATTAGAAACTTCCATTCCAGCTGCACCAATATATATTTTTTTCAACTCTTCCTTACCAAGCTTATCTATACAAGTTTTTATTGAATTGCATACATTATTTATTGCCTCTTTTTCATTTAATACTAAATTTCCAAATCCAGTAACCTCTCTTGCTAATTCATCTCCTTTTAAATTATAGGCTATTGCTTCAGTTTTTGTTCCACCAGCATCTACACCTATTATATAATCCATATCATAGCCTCCTATAGTGAATTATAAGAATTTAACAAATTATAATCTTGTATAAACTTCAACTAATTCAATAGCAAGATCTTTTAATGTCATAGCGGTCATTAAATGATCTTGTGCATGAATTAATAATAGTGATATTTCAGCCTTATTACCAGCCGCTTCTTCTTGTATTAAATTAGTCTGATAACTGTGTGCATAACCTAATTCTTCTTTAGATTTTTCTATAGATTCTTTAGCCTTATCAAAATCTCCCTTTTTAGCATATTGTATTGCTTCCATTGCACAAGTTCTAGCTTCTCCACTATGAGTTATAATATTTAATATCATTTCCTCCATACTGAAATTCACCCCTATCATCGTTTTTATAAATAATTTTTTCTTATTTAATTTATATTCTTATATTAAATTTTTTCTACAATAACAAGTAATATATTATTACTTATCAATTAAATCCAATGCAAAATTTAAAACTTTTTCACCATTCATAGTTCCATAATCCATACTATTTATAACATCTACATTTATTCCCTTTGATTTTACTTGTTCTCTTACTTGATTTAATAAATATCTTACTTGAGGTCCAAGTAAAATTACATCTACATCGTCAATATTCTTTTTTAATTCTGATTCTGCAACAGCATTTATCTTAACATCTATTCCATTTTTAGTAGCTGCTGAATTCATTTTTGTTACTAATAAACTTGTAGACATTCCTGCACAACAAACTAATAAAATATTTTTCATTTAAAGTCCCCCTTAATCCTTATCATAATTCTTATTATAATTTACAGCAAATTGCATGCCAATCAAATATATACTGTAAGTAAGCATTTGCAACAAAAAAGTGTGTATATTTAATTACACACTTACATCATTATTAATAAACATTTTTAATATATAAGCTTTTTCATTATCTCCTATAGTTATATCATAAGCTTGCTCTATATTCATAAAACTTTTATTTACTACTTTGAACCCCTTTTTATATTTATCTGTATACTCTCTCAAATTTTCAAAGTTATTTTCTAAGCCACCATTTCTTATCTTATCTATCATAAAACTAATATGAAGTATCATACCTATCTTTACATCACTAGGAAGTTTCATATTTAAATCTTTTTCTATTATCTCAATAGTATCTGTTATAAGTTCAACTAACCTATCTGAATCCTTTAAATTTATATGATCTTGTATAGAATCCTTTATTTTATAAAAATACTTTTCTTTATCAATTAATTCTTTCAATTTCTTTATTCCATCTCCACTTAAAATTTCTGTTGCTGATATAAAAGGTATACTTTTTATAAAAATATTTATTGTACCAACTATTGCAATAATTTTATAGTCTCTACTAAGACTTTTTACATTAGTTACAAACTCTTTTTTGTCTAATATATTAAGAGGTATTATGTCTAATTTTGAATTTTCTTTTATTGAACTTAATATTATATCCTTTATTCTTTCTGCACCACCGTGTCCTGTAAAACATGCTGTTATTATTAAAAACTTTTTTAGACCTTTAGTTTCACCTGAATTTTTATACTTTGATATAAATTTAGATTTTACCTGAGTTCCAAACTGACCTAATTCCCTGCAAGAATTGTATATATAATCTAGGTCTTCTCCCAATAATGATTTTCTACAGGCCTCTATCACTATTGGAGTACTTACCATATCTACAGTTCTTACTTTTATTCCTATTTCTTCTGCAATCATGTTCCCGAAATTATTAAGGGAACCCATATCCACTAAAAGAATAACTCCTTTTCCAGCATCTAATTCTTTAATCTTAAGTTTTACAATTTCGTACATATCTTCTACTTTCATACTTAAGGGCATATCCAAAGCCTTTGCGCAATCTTCTCCTAATAACTCATTTGATACTTGGACCATACTACTAGCCGTAGATTTTCCATGCATTATTACAAGTATTCCTACTTTTTTTTTCCTAATTCCAATATTTTCATATTGATTCGAAGCTAAAAACATAGTCAAGTACCCTATCTCATCTAATGGAGTTTCTATATTAAACCTATTATCTATTATTTTCGCTATTTCTATGGCTACCATAAATTCATTTCCATATTGTAATCTTATAAAATTTAATTTAGGATGATAAATACTATGACCTTGCCTAATTCTTTCAATACTTTGTTGTAGATGCAGTGCCAAACCAAAATAAATTTTTTCGTCAAATTCTTTATTTAACTTTTTTTGTGCTGTGTTTAAAATTTTATCCACAACATTTACTATGTCATTACCTACTACCTTTCTTATTTCTTCTTTTCTAAAATTTTGTGACAAGTCACTCATATATTTTTCAAAATGAGATTCTATATCTATGTTCAATATATCATTTATATCTTTTTCATCTATTCCTTGATTTTTTAATGTAGTAAATTTTTTTTCAATTAAATCATAAAAGTAACTATTTTTATTACATTCTTCTAATTGATTTAAAATATTATCTTCAATATTACTATCATAATAAAATACTAATACATCTCGTTTTTCATTTAATAGACTATTTACCTTTTCTCTATATTGTTTAATCTTCATAAACCCTCTTTTTACATTCTTAGGTAAATCTCCTTGTTTAATAAATATATACTTTGAATTTTTACTTTTATAATCTAAAAAAGCCTTTGCACATGATAATTGTATATCACTTTTCAACTGTCCTATATTATTTGGGCAATCATATAACAAAAAAGATATTAAGGCATTCTTATCCATATAAATATTTTTTTCTAGCCTTTTAGACTCCATAGTTATAAATTTTTGAATTAAATAATAGCGTTCATTCATCGTGCGATCTCTTAAAGGCGGAATATTTATTATCATAGGCACTCTTCTAGTAAATGTTTTCAAAAGATAGGAATGTGGATCCTCTGTAGTTGCAGCAATAATCTGTGCCTGAACTTTTATCAAATTTTCTGTATCTCCCAATTTTCTAAAATATCCTTTATCTATATATGTAAAAAGTATTTCTTGTCCTTGAGGAGATAATCTATGAATTTCATCCAAAAATAAAATTCCACCATCAGCTTTCTTCAATAATCCATCTTTTTCGCTTTCAGCTCCTGTATAAGCCCCTTTTTTGACTCCGAATATTTGTCCTACTACTAATTGAGGATTATCAGCATAATCTGCACAATTAAATCTTATAAATGGTGCACCCTTTTTAATCATTCCAGACTCTTTAGCAAAATGATACATAAGTTCTGCAAACATAGATTTACCTACTCCAGTTTCTCCTAATATAAGAGTATGAAGACCATTAGGAGGATAAAATATTGCAGCTTTTGCTTGCTGTATTGACACATTAAGACTCAATTCTGAACCTATCATTTTATCTAAACTATTTCTTTTATTAGATTTATTTTCAGTATTTTTATGTTTTAAAGAACGATATAATACAGGTCTACCTTGTATTTTTTCTACTTTTTTATCTTTAGCCAATTGATTAAGATACCTACTTACATTAGCTCTATTTAAATGCATATATTCACTCAAACTAGCCGCAGAAATACCTTCCCCATTTTGTGATTCTATTTGAACTAAAGCCTCGTAAATCTCATTAATTTTACTCATTAGCTCCCCTCCCAAGTATATCCTTAACTACATTATATTGTAACTCACCAGTTTTATGCAAAAATAATAAATTAAAACCGTATGCATTACTGCATACGGCTCCCACTTTTAGTAAATTTTATTTAAACAGAATGTGTTTTTTCTACATCTACTATATTTTTTTGATCTTTCTTTGTTGCCATATGAACAAATGGCATATATATTACTATACTAACCACCATACAAATAAGAGCTGTAATTCCACCCCTTATTGAATTTGTAGATATAATAGCTCCTAATATTGGTGGTGTTGTCCAGTGAGCCATTACTACAACTTTAGGTGCAAATCCAATAAAAGTTAATATATATGCAATTAACCCAGAAGCTAATGGTGCTAGTATAAATGGTATAAAATATATTGGATTTAAAATTATCGGTAATCCAAATATAACAGGTTCATTTATATTAAACATACCTGGTCCTATACTAAGATTTGCAATAGTCTTTTGTGATTTATTCTTTTTACCAATAATAAATATTGCAATTAACAAAGCTATAGTAGCTCCTGATCCTCCCATATTTACATAAGAATCTAAAAACTGACTATTTATTATATGCTCAGGACTCACTCCATTTTTAAATGCTCTTACATTAGCTTCTGTTAATGGTAACAATACTGCATTTATAATTGGTGCAAGTATATTTGAACCATGTAAACCAAAGAACCATAAAAATTGTTGCACTAAAACTAACACTATTAAACCACCTAAACTTCCCATTACACCTTGTAATGGTGCTTGTAATACTACAAATAGTGCTTTGTGTATATCTGATATTCCTATTGCTGCAAAAATTTGTTTAACTAATGCTGTGATAGCTAAAACTATAATTGATGGTAATAATGCTGCAAATGATTTTGCTACTGCTGGTGGAACTCCTTCTGGCATTTTAATAATTAATTTTGGATTTCCTGCTAATTTAACAAAAATTTCTGTAGCTATTAATGCAACTATTAATGCAACAAATAATCCCTGACCGCCTAAGAAGTCCATTGGTAATGTTCCATCTTTGGTTGGTTTGTATAAAATTAATAAAGCTGCTAAAGATACAATACCTGCTGATAATCCATCTTTTTCATAAGATTTAGCTAAATGATATGATATGGTGAATACTACTAATAATGACATTATAGCGAAAGTACCATTCCAGACTCCACCACCAAAGTCTTTCCAATTAGCAGGTAATATCCAATTCATAAAATTCTGATATGGTTCCCATCCTAAATTATTAAATAATACTGCAAAAGCCCCTGCCATAATAATTGGAGTAATTGAAGCAAATCCATCACGAATAGCAACTAAATGCCTTTGAGATCCTATTTTAGCGGCTATTGGTACAAAATGTACTTCCATCCAGTCAAAAAACTTTTTCATCTTTTAACCCTCCCCTTTTTTATATATTTTTTATATATTTATAAGCAATTAATAATAATGAACTATTTTAAATTTTCTTCAATAAATTCTTTAAACTGTGGTAAATAATCCTTATGTGCTATCATAAGTTCATCTACTAATATTTTAGCAAGTTTGTCTGATTGAACTAAAGGATTTACAGTTAATGCTAATATTGCTTTATGATAATCACCAAAAACTGCTGCATCTACTACTAATCTTTCAAAAGTTTTTATCTGTTGTATTAATCCATTTATTGCTACTGGTAACTCCCCTACTGCTATTGACTTAGGTCCATCTCTTGTTATCATACATGAAATTTCTATAGCAGACTCATTTGGGATACCTATTATAGCTCCATTATTTTTTATATTAACTGGTTGAATATCTTTCTTATCATTGTATATTGAACATATAAGCCTACAAGCTGCATCACTATAATAAGCTCCTCCCCTTTTTTCTAATTCAGGAGGTTTAATAGATAGATTTTCATTTTTATAAAGTTCAAATAATTCTTCTTCTACTTTCTTAACAACTTCTGCTCTAGTTTCACCTTTAGAAAATTGTTCTAGTTCCTCTTTTAACATATCTTTTGTTTGAAAATAATACCTATGGTATGGACATGGCATCATTCCTAAAGCTTTTATAAAATCTTTATCCCATGTAAAATCTGATATATTCTTAACTATCTGTCCTATGTTTCCATCTGTCAATAAAGAAATTAATTTATCTGTAATTTTTATTCCATCTACATATGCCTCTTTTCCAAATACCATATGATTTAATCCTACAAAATCCATTCTTAATCTTTTATGATCAACTTCTAAAACCTTTGCAGCTGCTTTTTCCATACCTATTGGTACATTACATAATCCTATAACTTTTTTATTTTTCCCATATCTTATCAGTGCTTCTGTAACCATACCTACTGGATTAGTAAAATTTATCATCCAAGCATTAGGACATAATTCACTCATATCCTTATCTATATCTAAAATTACAGGAATTGTCCTTAATGCCTTAAACATTCCTCCTGGTCCGTTGGTTTCTTGACCTATAATCCCCTGACTTAAAGGAATCTTTTCATCCTTTATTCTTGCATCTAAAAGTCCTACCCTTATTTGTGTTGTTACAAAGTCAGCATTTTTTAGTGCTTTTTTTCTATCTAATGTTAAATGGATTTCCATTGGTACTCCTGATTTTTTAACCATTCTTTTAGCCAAGTTTCCTACAATCTGTAATTTTTCTTTTCCTTCCTCTATATCTACTAACCACAATTCTCTAACTAGTAACTCATTATACCTCTTTATAAAACCTTCAACTAATTCTGGAGTATAACTTGACCCTCCCCCAATAGTTACTATCTTTACACCTTTCTCCATAGAGTACCCTCCTATTCTTTATTCCTATGTACACTATTATATATAGCAAACATCATGCCAATATCTTTTTATTACCAAATCCACTTATTCATATACCATGTAGGGTTACACACTCTAGTTATATACTGTGTAAATCAGTTACACTCTTTTAATTTTTTAACTTATTTTATATTTATTTACTTTTCCATATATAATTCTCTCATTTAACCAATGATAATTAGTTTAAAATATAATTTTCTATATCTATTAACTAATAATTGTGCCTTGCAATTGGAAAAATTTTAATACAATCTTACCTACCAAACTAAAAAAGGACTAAGAGATCTTTCCCTTAATCCTTTCAATTATTTATAATACAAAGAGTTACCTATCTTTTAGTGTATTTGTATTAACATCAAGCTATCTTCTTATGAATATGAAAAGCGTTGACATTTTGTTTACAAAATATCAACGCTTTTCTTCTTTGTCCATTAGAGCTGAAATCTAATGTTTAATTATTTTATCTAATAAAGATAAAGACAAATCTTTAATATGCTTTATTTGTACTCTCACTTAAAAAGAACTGATTGAGTAAAGTGACAGTTTTTTCATTCATAGGATTACACCAAAGAGCTCTGCCATTTTCAATAAGCAAAAGGTAAGTACAGCTTTTATATATAAACTCCGGGTCATGAGTAATAATAAAGAGACTTTTGCCCATTCGTTGTAGATTTTTTAGATTATTTGCCACTTCCAACATATGTTCATGATCAAGTCCACTTGTAGGCTCGTCAAAAACTAAAATCTGCTTATTACAAGCAATTAAACTTCCAATAGCAACACGTTGCTTTTCTCCACCAGAAAGTGACATAGGATGTAACTTCCCCTTATCAATTAGGTCCAAACTTAATAAAAGTTCTTTTGCACTCTCTATATCTTTTTCCTCATTGTCACCCTCCATACTAAGTAATATTTCATCCATAACACTTTCAGTAAAAAGCTGATGATTTACATCCTGCATTACCATATAAGATAGTTTTGGGCGCTGCTTGGTACTATAACTTTGTCCATTTATGTCCAAAGTTCCAGTTGCTAATTTATCCAATCCACATAAACATCTGGCAAAAGTTGATTTACCTGCTCCGTTGTTACCTATTACACCAATTATCTCATTCTCTGGTAGTTGCAATAACGGAATATTCAAGACAGGTTTTGTTTGCTTCTTATATTTAAACCTAAAATCTCTAATTGTAATCTTCATAGGTGGTATTAAATGTTTCTGTGCTTCCAATTTTAAAGCAAATGGATCAAGAGAACGCAAACCCATTTGCATTAATTCTTCAGTAGAAAGTTGTTGAAATTCTTCACGAGTAAACTCTCTTTCAATTACACCCTTCTGCATATAGATAATTCTGTCAGCTAGGGGTACGATATAATACAATCTGTGTTCTGCTACTATAATTGTTTTCCCTTGCTTTTTCCATAATGATACTACATTTTTTAAATCTCTAATAGAAGCAATATCCAAATTTGATGATGGTTCATCAAGAATAATTGTTTCTGGATAGGAAGCATACACAGATGCACAAGCTATTTTTTGCTTTTCTCCACCAGACAAAGCAAACAAGTTTTTATCTAGCAAATGATCTAATTTTAAATCTATTTGAACATTATGAAGTCGTTCTAAAATATCATGAACTGGTAGTCCCATATTTTCACAACCAAACACAATTTCACTTGTAGTATCCACATTATAAAACTGTGTTCTGGGATTTTGGAAAACTGATCCTACTTTTTTGGCAGTTTCATACATTGGCTGAGTAGCTAATTCAACTCCATCCATCAATATTGTTCCTGACAAATTTCCATTATAATAGTGTGGAATTAGTCCATTAATTAAGCGTGTTAGAGTCGTTTTCCCACATCCTGACTTCCCACAAATAAGAATAGTTTCCCCACTTTTAATTTTAAGGTTAATATGTTGAAGACAATTCTTTTCATTACCATTGTTATATGTAAAAGACACATCTTGTAATTCAATCATTCACGCATTACCACCTTTACTATTTCAGAATAAAGAAGCTGATCAGTAATACAATCGTAGAAACACATAAAGTGACAAAATCATAAACGGTAAAACCCACTTTTGTAGTGTTAGTACGCATAACTGGATTATCTAATCCTCTTGTCAGTGCTGCTGCAGATAATTCTTCTCCAATTTTAACAGTTGAAATCATCAGTGGAATAAATCGGTATTCTACTAGAGCAAGAGGGTTTTTCCAAAATTTCTTTGTACCAAACTGAATTTCCCTCATACGCATAGCATCTTTTATTGCACCTGATTCTTCTCTCATGGTAGGCAGAAAACGAAATAAAACAGAAATAGGAATAGTAATCTTCCTAGTTATATGCATACGACCCATTGCTGATATAAATTCACTTGCTTTTGTTGAACAAATAATGTATGCACCCATAGCAAATGCCGGAAACAATCTAAGTACCAGTCCCACCAGCAATACAATAATCATATTTAAAACTACATTTAAGTGTATGTACCCTTGGAAGTCTTTAGCTATAAGAGATAGTAAAAACAGTATAATAAAGCTTATTCCTAATTTATGCTGCTTGTTAATCATCAAAAGCACAAATGGTATTAGAGCCACAGCAATCATAAAAGCTACATGACTGTATAAAAATTCGGCGGTAGATATAACAGCCATTAAAAACAACTTTGTCCGTGGATCTAGATGATATTGTTTTTGCTGTAATGTATGTGTGTTCATTAAACAATCCCAGCTCTCTGGAAGTGCTTTTTAAGCATCTTATGTCCAAGCAAAGCTCCACAAATACCACCCACAAACAAAATAACAAATCCAACATAGAACATCCATTGAGGCATCATCTGTATAAGTATATCAGCATACTGATCTCCCATGGATGAACGGATATTATCCCAATAAGATTGGCCAGCAACAAATAATGGCCCATGACAACCCATTTCTCCTACACAACAGAAAATAGCATAGCTTAACATAGTAAAACTGAATTTTTTGTATTTTCCCACCTTTAGCACCAAATCAGCTAAAAAACCTCCAGCAGTCCAAAATGCAATTGCAATCCAAGTATAACCAATAAGAAAGAAAAAAATTCCGTTGATACTCCCCGTAATGGTAAGCATACCGAACTTCTTAATTTTAGTATAATAAAGCATCATAGGAATGCCACAAATTAAGGGTAAAAGAAACATTAAAAAAGGATACACTACTGGCAAAGCAGTTAATAACCCAAATACAAAGAATATTGCAATATACATAGCAGTGTAAATTCCCACATTAATCAAATCCTTACCAGTTAGTTTACTTGTCTTTTCCATAATAATCATCCTCTCATATTTGTTTAAGTAATATAAAGTTATTCAATTGGTAATGTTGAAAATCAAATTGTTATGATTTCTACTATATCTTTTCAGTTAGATGGAACTAACTATTAAAGAAAAATTTTAGGGATTATATCCCTAAAACTTTCTGCCAACCAACACTAAAGAAGTCAGCTAATGTATGTGCATATTTTAACGCAGATTGCTTGGAATAATTATGCATCACAACCTCAGCAAGGGAGGAGTAGTAAGCATGTACTAATATATGCCATTCTTCCTCATCAATATCCCTAACAAGAACTCCACGTAACTTTAGTTCTTCAAATAGTTTAATACTTTCCCGAACCTCCAACCGGACAACATTATCTAGAAAATCCACGTATTTTGTTCCCTCAGAACACATAAGAAGTAACTGGAACAAATCAAAATGATTATATGCATACTCAATAACTCTAACTATAGTACTTTCAGATAGTTGCCACATAGATTTCAAATCATCTGTATCAATCAATTTAATATGTTGCTGAACAGAATCATCATACATCTTTTTTATATCTTCAACTACAGGAGATACCAAAGCTCCAAATAGGGCTTCTTTATCGCTAAAGTGATTATAAAAAGCACCATTGGTTACATTTGCATCCTTACAAATCTCGCGAATACTTGCATGCTCAAAACCTTTATCTAGAAAGTGTTGCTTTGCACAGGTCAAAAGATTTTCATGGGTTAATTGATAATCCCTTGACATTTACGTCCCTCCGTTTCATTTTAATATTACAGTGTAATATTATCTCTATGTGATATATTTTACCACCACCCAAATTCAAATGCAATACCCAATATATTTAAATAACTATTTGGTGTAGTATATAAACATAACCCCTTGCTCATTTCTAAGCAAGAGGCTATATAAAAAAATCATTTCTACGTTATATAAAAAATTATTTAATTATCTCAAAGTACTTAATTACTACCTTTAATGGATTAATAACTTACTTATAACTTTTCATACTTTCATAAATTCTTCTGTTCCTGCATGGTGTTAATTAGATCATAAATTGTAAAATTTAATAAAAATGTCTGTTATCTAATCTTACTAAAATCTATATTAATATGAATATAACTATCTACTTTGTTTGGGAGAGAAGGACTACTGTTTCCACATGAGCAGTTTGAGGAAACATATCTACTGGTTGTACTTGTTTAGTTTCATAACCTAATCCATTTAATATACCTAAGTCCCTA